>JAGHZW010000088.1:39055-82546 GCA_017745195.1 Pseudoxanthomonas sp.
AGCTGGGACTTCGACATCCTGTGGAACAACGCCGGCATGGGCGAAGCCGGCCCGGTCTGGGAAATCCCGCTGGACCTGGTCCGCAGGAACTACGAAGTGAACGTGTTCCTGCCGCTGCAGCTGACCCAGGGCGTACTGCGCAAGTGGATCAGCGAAGGCAGTGCCCGCGGCAAGAAGGTGGTGTTCACCTCGTCGATGGGCGGCCTGTTCACCCCGGCCAACTGGGGCACCTACGTCTCCACCAAGCACGCGCTCGAAGCCTTCGCCGAGGCGATGCAGCAGGAGCTGGCGTCCTACGGCGTCAAGGTTCAGACGATCAACCCGGGCGCGTACTACACCGGCTACAACGAGACGATGGCCGACAACCCGTTCCGCTGGCTGGACGACAGCGTCCACTTCACCCGGCGCGCCGAGCTGCGCAAGGGCTTCGATGATTTCTTCGCCACCCCGGAAGGAAAGATGGACGCGCAGGAAATGATCGATCGCATGATCGAGATCGTCCCGGCCGACACCGGCAAGTTCCGCAACGTCGTGCCGAAAGTGATCGAGGACATGCTCAAGGACCACCAGCTGGCCGCCTGGGAAAACACCATCTGACGCCTGCTCCCGGCCGCGGGGACCGCCGCGTCTCCCGCGCTTCCCGCGGCCGGGATCCTGCTACTCGATCAGGAGATACCTCATGAATGCACATTCCGCCCTGTTGCCGATGCGGGCCCTGTTGCTGGGCGTCACCGCCGTCGCCGCGCCGTTGGCCTCCATGGCCACCTCCCTGGAAGAACGCCCGTTGCAGGACGAGGCAGCCGCCGACACCGAAATCGTGCGACGGGCCTTCGCCGCCTGGGCCGCGGGTACCGGGGGCCCATACCAGCTGCTGGACGAAGACGCCCGCTGGACCATCGTCGGCCGCTCCGCTGCCGCCGGCGTCTATCCGGACCGCGAGTCGTTCATGCGCGAAGTCATCCGCCCGTTCAACGCGCGCATGCGCGAACCGCTCAAGCCCACCATCCGCCGCATCTTCCAAAGCGGCGACACGGTCATCGTGTTCTTCGATGCCCGTGGCTTGGCCCACGACGGGATTCCGTACGAGAACACCTACACCTGGTACCTGACCATGCGCGACGGACGCATCGCCGCAAGCGTCGCGTTCTTCGACAGCATCGCCTTCGACGAACTCTGGCGTCGCGTACCGCCGGCCGCCGGATCCGCGCGCTGAGCGCGGGCACACCTGACCTCGCCGGGCCCCACGCCCGGCTCCCCTGGAGACCCCCCATGAAGACCTGGTTCATTACCGGCGCTTCGCGCGGCTTCGGCGCGCGCATCGCCCAGCTGGCCCTGGCGCAGGGCGACAACGTGGTCGCCACCGCGCGCAATCCGCAAACGGTGGTCGAGCGCCTCGGCGCGCATCCGCGCCTGCTGGCCCTGCCGCTGGACGTGACCGACGAGGCGCAGGCCGTTGCCGCCGCCGCCCGCGCGGTCGAACGCTTCGGCCGCATCGACGTGCTGCTCAACAATGCCGGCTACGGCCTGCTCGGCGCGGTGGAAGAAGCCAGCGGCGCCGAAGTCGAAGCCCTGTACCGCACCAACGTGTTCGGCCTGCTGGCGGTGACCCGCGCGGTGCTGCCGCAGATGCGGGCGCGGCGCTCCGGCCGCATCCTCAACATCTCCTCCATCGGTGGCTACCGCGCCGGCGCCGGCTTCGGCGTGTACTGCTCGACCAAGTTCGCGGTGGAAGGATTGTCCGAGGCGTTGCATGCGGAACTGGCGCCGCTGGGCATCCACGTCACCGTGGTCGAGCCGGGTTACTTCCGCACCGACTTCCTCGATGCGACCTCGCTGTCGATCGCCGGAAGGGCCATTGCCGACTACAACGCCACCTCTGGAAACGTCCGCAACGTCGCCTCCGGCCTGAACCACCAGCAGCCCGGCGACCCGGAACGCCTGGCCCGGCTCCTGGTCGCCTTCGCCGAAGAGCCCAATCCTCCGGTCCGCCTGCCGTTGGGCAGCGACACGGTCGCCGCGATCCGGAAGAAGCACGCGTCCGACGCGGCCATCCTCGCCTCCTGGCACGAGGTGGCGTCATCCACCGATTTCGCCGCCGCCCCCCTGTCCGCGTGAAGAACTTCCCCATGTCCAATCCCACACCTCTGCCCCGCGTCGACAGCTACATCGATGGACGCTCCGTGCCGCCGGCCGGCGGGCAGTACTCCGAGAAGATCGACCCGCGCACGGGCACCCGGATCAAGGCCGTTGCGCAAGGACAGGCCGAGGATCTGGTCAGGGCGGCCGCGGCCGCCGCCGCGGCGCAGGTGGCCTGGCGCGACATGCGCCCGTCCGAGCGCGGACGCATCCTGGTCGAGCTTGGCCGGGTGATCCGCGCCAACGGCGAGCTGCTTGGGCGGATCGAAAGCCAGGAAACGGGCAAACCCGCCGGGCACATGCCCGCATTGATCGATCTCGTCGCCCAGTTCTTCGAGTTCTACGGCGGCATCGTCAACGTGGGCGATGGCGAGCTCATCAACCAGGGACCGGGCTACCACGTCTATACACGCCGCGATCCGTTCGGCGTGATCGGCGTCATCCTTCCCTGGAACGCGCCGCTGCACCAGGCCGCGCGGGCGATCGCACCGGCGCTGGCGGCAGGCAACGGCGTGGTCGCCAAGCCCTCGGAGTACACGCCCGGTTCGCTGGTCGAGCTGGCGCGGCTTGCGGTCGAAGAAGCAGGCCTGCCGGCCGGGCTGTTCAACGTCGTGCTCGGCCGCGGACAGGTGATCGGGCCGGCGATGGTCGCGCATCCGGCGATCCAGAAGATCTCGCTGACCGGAAGCGGCCGCGCCGGACAGGAGCTGGGTCGGCTGGCCGCCGACCGGTTCCTGCCGCTGACCCTCGAACTGGGCGGCAAGTCGGCCAACATCGTGTTCGACGATGCCGACCTGGAAGCCGCGGTCGCCGGTTCGGTACGCGCGTTCACCTGGAACAGCGGGCAGTGGTGCGCCGCCGGCACGCGGCTGCTGGTCCAGCGCGACATCCACGACGCCTTCGTCCGGAAGCTGGTGGCACGCGTCGCCGAGTTGAAGGTCGGCCCCGAGGACGACGCCACCTCCGGTCCGATCACCACCCGCGCGCAGTACGAGAAGATCCAGACCTACTTCGACATCGCCATCGCCGAAGGCCTCACCTGCGCGATCGGCGGCAAGGTCCTGAGCGGCGTTCGCTACGGCAATGGCTGGTACGTCGCGCCGACGGTCTACACCGGCGTCAGCAATGACGATGCCCTGGCCCGTGAGGAGATCTTCGGCCCGGTGGTGGTGATCCCGTTCGACGACGAGGCCAACGCGGTCCGGATCGCCAACGACAGTGAGTTCGGCCTGGCCGCCGGCATCTGGAGCCGCGATGTCGGCCGGGTGCATCGCGTCGCCGCGCGACTGGATGCCGGGCGGATTGTCGTCAATGAATACGGTGGCGGCTTCGTGCAGACCCCGTGCGGGGGTTTCCGGTCCAGCGGCTACGGTCGCGAGCAGGGGATCGAGGCGCTGGGCCACTACAGCCAGACCAAGTCGGTCATCGTCAGGCTCTGACCATGCCTGCGCCTGCATCCACCGGTGAGATGGCGGAACCCAATCGCGCGCGCGCGCGGGCAGGAATCGCCTACGGCCTTGGCGCCTCCCTGATCTGGGGTGGCTATATCGCGGTGACTTACCAGGGGACCGGCGCCGGCCTGGATGCGGCCGACCTCGCGTTCCTGCGCTACGCGATCGCCGGACTGCTGCTGTTGCCGTGGCTGCTGCGCCACGACCCGCTCCGGCTCGCCGGTATCGGCTGGCGCCGCGGCATCGTGCTCGCCTTTCTGGCCGGGCCGCCCTTCGTGTTCATCGGTGCGTCGGGGTTCGCGTTCGCACCGCTCGCCCACAGCGCTGTGATCCAGCTGGGAGCGGTCACGCTGATGGGCATCGTGTTGTCGGCAGTGATCGCCCACGAGCGCCAGGGACGGCGCCGCGCGGCGGGGCTCGCGGTGATCGTCGCCGGACTTGCGGTGATTGCGGGGCCCGGCCTGCTCGACGGCGGCTCGCAGGTGTGGAAGGGCGACCTGATGTTCTTCACCGCTGGAACCATGTGGGCGCTGTTCACCGTGTTCCAGCGCCGCTGGCAGGCGCCAGCCTTGGCGGCCACGGCCGTGGTCTCGGTGCTGTCCGGCCTGGTCTATGCGCCGCTGTACCTGGCCTGGCGCGGTGTTTCCCGGCTTGCGGACGTCGCGCCGACGGTCGTGCTCGGCCAGGCGGTGATGCTCGGTGTGCTGTCCGGTGTCGTGGCCCTGTTCGCCTTCGGCCGCACCGTCGAGCACCTGGGGCCTGGGCGGGCCTCGCTGTTCCCCGCACTGGCGCCGGGCGTCGCCATCCTGATCGGCATACCGCTCGCCGGCACGGTCCCGACGGCATGGCAGGTCACCGGTTTGCTGGTGCTGTCTTCCGGCCTGCTGCAGGCGATCCAGGCGAGCCCGCGGCGCGAGCCACACCGGCGAGAAACGACAGCCTGCACTAGAGGCTGCGGCGGTACGCGGTAGGCGTAGCGCCGGTGACCTTGCGGAAACTGGCGGCGAAGGACGACGGCGTTTCGTAGCCCACGGCCAGCGCCACGTGGGTGATCGGCAGCTGGAGATCGGCGAGCAGCTGTTGTGCGCGCTCGATGCGCAGGCGCACCAGCCATTCGTGCGGAGTCGTTCCCGTGGCCTGGCGGAATACCGTGCAGAAATGGAAGCGGGTCATGCCGAGCAGTCCGGCCAGATCGTCAAGGCCGATCGGCGCCCCCAGGTGTCCGCGCATGTAGTCGGTGACCTTGCGCACCTGCCAGGCGGCCAGCCCGCGCCGGGGACCGCTGTCCGACAGCGCGCGATACGTCGAATGACCGCGAACCAGCTGCGTGCACAGCAGGTCGGTGGCCTGCTCGACGAACAGCCTTGAGGACGGGTCGCCGGCATGCGCTTCCCGGCCCAGCATCTCCATCATGCGCGCCGCGATCGGATCGTCGAACCCGACCCGCGGCACCAGGTCGAGGTCGCCACCGGTGGCGAGCTGCGCGGCACTGGCGAGCAGGCGTTCTTCAGGCAGGAACACGTGCGACACGCCGATGGGACCGGCGATGTCCCAGTTGCCGTCGTGGCCATGGGGAATGATGGTGATCGAGCCGGGGCGCGTGGTGGACAGCAGGCGCTCGCCACCGGTGCGCCACAGGATCTCCTGCGGTTCGCCGTAGTAGGTGATGACGACATGGCCATCCATGGCCGGCAGGTAGTTGTGCAGCGCGCCGTGTCCCCAGGGCCGGGTCAGGCGCGTATGGCTGCGAAGCGCCGCCTCCTCGACCGGCGGCGCCTGGTCGAGGATGCGCGCGAGTTCGCTGGCGGCATCGCCATAGGTGGCAGCTTCGGTCACCCTGGTTTTCCTGATCCGCGAGATCTGCATACAGCCCACTCCGGCGCGTCAGCCGCGCGCGGCAACAACGTCATGGCGCGAAAGCCCGGAGGATACCGGCCTGTCGCGGATCGATGCAGGTCTTTCCGTGCTCCGATCGCGCGGTGTCCCGCACCGGCGTCGATCCCTCCGGCGATCCGCGTTCCGGAAGGTGCGGCCGGGGCCATGGGAATGATGTTGCGGGCATCGCGCGTGTCCGAAGTGCACGACCTCCACGTTGCGCCCTGCAACCGGGCGCTCCTGCGTGATCCAGGAAACGGACGTTGTCGTCGCGTTGCTCGCCACAACGCGCCAGTTCCGTGATGGCACGCCTAATTTATGTACCGGTCAGTTTGATATTCAGGCTGGATTGGGGCTTGCCCCGAATAATTGCGTGCACCGACCGGGGTAATGGTCGGAAAAACATAAACGACATAGAGGTCGATAGAACAATGAAGAAGTCCCTGCTTGCCCTGACCCTGCTGGTTGCCGCCCCGTTCGCCGCTTCGGCCGCCGAGGGCGTGTCCTACAACTACGTCGAGGGCGGTTACGCCGCGACCAACACCGACGGCGCCGACGCCGACGGCTGGGGCCTGAACGGCTCCGTCGCCATCGCCCCGAACTTCCACCTGTTCGGTGGCTACAGCAACCAGGAGATCGACGACACCTCGATCGACTTCGACCAGTGGCGCGTCGGCGTGGGCTACAACCGCGAGATCGCCCCGGCGGCCGACCTGGTCACCCGCGTGGCGTACGAGAAGTTCGACGCCGGCCGTGGCTTCGACTACGACGGCTGGAGCGCCGAGGTCGGCGTGCGCGGCGCGCTGCACCCGAACTTCGAAGGCTACGTGATGGCCGGCTACGAAGACGGCGACAACTACGACGGCGAGTTCTACGGTCGCGTCGGCGCCCAGGCCAAGTTCAACCAGAACTGGGGCGTGACCGGTGACGTGAAGTTCATCGACGGCGACACCCAGTGGTTCGTCGGCCCGCGCTTCAGCTGGTAAGCGACACGAGTGCAAAAAGCCGGGAGCGGTCCTCTCTCTCCCCGTCCCCGGCTTGTTTTACTGGCGTGCTCCCTCCCTCCACGCCAGCCCGGAGCCCGGCGCAAGCCGGGCTCTTTTTTTGTCCGCATGAAACCGGCCTGGACGAGCACGCATAGGCGAAACACTCATGTGCTCATGACCAAGCGGCATCCGTCCTCAGGATGTGCACACGACCCGCTGTGACAGACTGCAGTGGCCGGCATGTCCTGCTGCAACAGGCCCAGCGCACGCCACCGGGGAGTGGCAAGGGCCGCTCGAAGCAGCTGCATCGCCGCGCACCGCCCCAAGTCACCCCGCCGCCGATGACCCTGGTCCAGCTCCGCTACTTCATCACTATCGTCGATTCGGGGCTGAACATCACCGTGGCTGCCAAGAAGGTGCACGCCACGCAGTCAAGCCTGTCCAAACAGATAAAGCAGCTGGAGGACGAACTCGGATTCCTCCTGTTCACCCGCCGTGCGCGCAGCCTCACCGCGCTGACACCGGCGGCGACGCGCGTACTCGAACACGCGCGTCCTTTGCTGGCGCATGCCGGCAACATCCGTGCGCTCAGCCAGAACCTGAGGCGCGAAACCGAAGGCGAACTGCACATCGCCACGACCCACACGCAGGCGCGCCACGTGCTGCCGTCGATGCTGGCGCGGCTCAAGCGCAGCTATCCCAAGGTGGCCATGCACCTGGCGCCCGGTGGCGATGGTGAATCGCTGGCACGGCTGGCACGGGGCGAAGCCGACCTGGCCATCGTCAGCAGCAGCGGCGTGCCGCCGCAGGCCGATATCCGCCTGCCGCTGTTCCACTGGGAGCGGGTGGTGCTGGTTCCCGCCCGCCACCGCCTCACCCGGCTGGGCAGGCCATTGCAGCTGGAAGACCTGTCGCACTACCCGCTGGTCAGCTACGAATCCAGCCGCGAACGCACCTCCTCGCTGCAACGCGCCTTCGATGCGGCGGGCCTGACCCCGCAGATCGCGATGACCGCCCGCGATGCCGACCTCATTGCCACCTACGTACGCAACGGTCTGGGCATCGGCGTGGTCGCGGAGATGGCGGTGGACGCAGTAGGTGGCGACGACCTGGTGGTCCTGCCGAGCGAGCACCTGCTGCCGACGTGCACGACCTGGCTGCTGTTGCGCCGCGACCGCCTTCTGCGCGACCACACCGTGGACCTGATCGCGCAGATGCTGCCCGGTGCCGACGCGCGCAGCGTGCGCCGCGCGATCGAGGCCGCCAGCGACGAGGTGGCGCCGGTCGTGCCGCACTGGCGCGATCCGGACAACCCGTTCGTGCGACGGAACCGCTGAGTCGTCCGGGCGCGAGGCCCGCGTCAGCGGCTCCCGGCGCGCGCGATGTCGGCGAGTACCTGGCCGACGTTGGCCTGCGGATCGACGTCCCGGTAGCGACGGGCCACGGTGCCGCCCGCATCGACCAGGAAGGTTTCGCGGCGTGCGTAGTCGCCGCGGCCTTCGCGCCAGGCGAGCACGCCGTAACGTCGCGCAACCTCCTTGCCTGCATCCGACAGCAGCGGAAACGGCACGTGGTATCTGTCGGCGAACTCGGCCTGCGAGGCGACCTCGTCCAGGCTGACCCCGACCACCCGCGCCCCGGCCTTGCGCAGGGCGACGATGTCGTCGCGGAACGCGCACACTTGGTCGGTGCACCCGCTGGTGAACGCCTTCGGATAGAAGTACAGGACCAGCCAGCGTCCGCGGTAATCCTGCAGGCGATGGATCTTGCCGTGCTGGTCGGGCAACGCGAAGTCCGGCGCGGCGTCGCCGGCCTCGGGCCCTCCGTCCGGCGCGGGCGCGGATGCGGGTGCTGCGCCGCCCGGTTCGCGTCCGCCGGCCACCGGCGCAGCGGACACCACGGCCACCACACACAGCAGCAACGCCCCGGCGAACCGGCGCGCGGCCACCCGTTCGCGTGCCGTCACGCGCCCGCCTCGGCCAGCGCCACCAGCTCGATGCGGATCTCCAGCTCGTCACCGATGTTGGGCAGCTGCTGGACCAGCCCGAAGTCACTGCGCTTGATCCGCGTGCTCGCTTGCACGCCCAGCGCCGGCACGTTCTTGGCCGGATGTACGCCGGCCTTGTTGACGACGGCATCGAGCACGACCGGCTTGGTCACGCCGCGCAGGGTCAGCTCGCCGTTGACGCGCAGGCGGCCATCGCCGGTGCGCTGCACGCCCGTGCTGACGAAGGTCGCTTCCGGGTGGCTGGCGGCATCCAGGTAGTCCTCGCGCTGCACACGCTGGTTGAGCTTGTCGACCTGCCCGTCGAAGCTGGACACGGGCAGCACCACCTTGACCGACGACGCATCCGGCCTGGCCGCGTCGTACACCACGTGGCCACTCGCCTGCAGCCGCGCCGACGGATGGGCGAAACCGAGGTAGTCCCAGCTCACCCGCACGTCGGTATGGCTGGAATCGATGGTGTAGTCCACCGGCGCGGCGCTGGCGGCGGCACTGGAGGCGAGCAGGATGGCGGTGGCGAGGATGTGACGCGGGTTCATGCGGGATCTCCTGGTGGTGGTTTGGAAAATGAGACGGCAATCAGCGATGCAGTGCGCCCTGCCAGGCGGCCAGTTCCGCGGCCGTGAGCGGGCCGGCCTTGCTGCGCACCACGCGCCCCTGCGCGTCGAGCAGCACCGAGTACGGCAGCACGCCCTGGCGATTGCCGTAGCGGGCCGAGCTGCCGCTGTCGCCGTAGTCGACCGCCTCGAGCAGCACCGGATAACGCACCGGCCGACGCGACAGATAGGCCTGCACGCTGGCGGCTTCGTCCAGGGCGATGCCGACCACCTGGATCCCGCCGGCGCGCGATTGCGCATGGGCGAAGGCATCCAGGTCCGGCATTTCCTTGAGGCAGGGGCCGCACCAGGTCGCCCAGTAGTTGAGCAGCACTGGTTGCCCGCGCCACTGGCTCAGGCTGCGGGCCTTGCCTGACAGATCGGGCAGGCGCAGTTCGCCGGCGCCTGGAACGGGTTCGGCCGCCGCCGCCGCGACGACGGAAACGAGGAGCACTGCGGCGAATGCGCCGGCACGGAAAGCTCGGCGAAACAGGGTCACGAGTTGTCTCCCTGCAGTGCGGCTTCGACCTGGGCCCGGGTGGGCATGCTGGGCAACACCACGCCCTGCGCCTGTCCCGGATGGAAGACCACGTACAGCGGCACGCCGACGGCACCGTGCTGTTCCAGGAATCGCGTGATCTGCGGATCCATGCGCGTCCAGTCACCCTTTACGTAGACCGCGCCCCGCGCAGCAAGCGCTTCATGGAAAGCGTCGGTGGCAAACAGCCGGCGCTCGTTGGCCTTGCAGGTGACGCACCAGTCGGCGGTCATGTTCACGAACACGGTGCGGTTCCCGCCACGCAGTTCCGCAAGCCGTTGCGGCGAGAACGCGACACTGCCGTCGATGGTGGCCTGGGCCGCATCCGCCGGTGCCGGCAGGCGATGGATCTGCCACAACGGCCACAAGGCCAGCAGCGACAGCGACAGTGCGAACGGCCGCCATTGCGGTCGGCGCGCGTAGCGCAGGCGTTCGCCCGCCCACAGCGAGAACGCCAGCAGGACCAGGCCGGTGAACAGCCAGGCCAGCGCATCGCTGCCCTGCTGGCGGCTCAGCAGCCAGGCCAGCCACGCCGCTGTCGCATACAGCGGGAACGCCAGCGCCTGCTTCAGGGTTTCCATCCACGGGCCAGGACGCGGCAAGCGCGACGACAGCGCCGGCACGAAACCCACCAGCAGGAACGGCAGCGCCAGCCCCAGACCCAGCGCGAGGAACAGCGACAGCGCCGCCCTCCCTGACAGCGCGAACGCCGCGGCCAGCGCCGCACCCATGAACGGCGCCGTGCATGGACTGGCAACGACCACCGCGAGCACGCCGGTGAAGAAGTCACCCGACAGGCCATCGCGCGAGGCCAGTCCCTGACCGACGCCGGCGAGACGGGTGCCGAAAAGCACGGCGCCGGACAACGCCAGGCCGAGGCCGAGCATGACGTAGGCCAGCAGCGCGACCACCATCGGTTGCTGCAACTGGAAGCCCCACCCCAGCACGAGCCCTGCCTGCCGCGCCACCAGCGCGGCGCCCCCCAGTGCCGCAAAGCTGCCGAGAACTCCGGCCGCATACGCCAGCGCGCGCCGACGCGCCTGCGCTGGATCGAAGCCGGTGCCCGCCAGCGACAACACCTTCAATGACAGCACTGGCAGCACGCACGGCATCAGGTTGAGCAACAGCCCGCCGGCCAGCGCCAGCAGCAACAGGCCGGCCAGTCGTACTGCTCCTGGCCGGGTGCGCGCCGGATCGGTCAGCGCGGCCGGCTCGTTCGAGCCCGGCGCATTCGATCCCGGAGCATCCGCCTGGTCCACAACGGTCAGCGCCGCGGACGGCCGCTCCGGCTCGATGCGTCCATTGACGAATGCGAGGGTCGTCGCGTGCGGCGGATAGCAGACTAGGGGCTCCACCTCGTGGCAGCCCTGCACCACCACCCGCAAGCGGGTCGGCGAAGCCACGGCGCCAGCGTGCGCCGCGGTGAAGATCAGTCCGGCCTGCAGGTGATCGCGATAGACCTCCACGTCCCCGAAGTTCTCGTCCTGCTTGGATGCACCCGCCGGAAGTTCCACCGCCTGCAGGACGCGATCACCTTCGACCACCTCGATCCGGATCCGCTCGCGGTACAGGTAGTAGGCATCGGCGATGCGCCACTCCAGCCGCACCCGGTCCGGCCCTTCGGCGCGTGCCGCCAGCTTGAACGCCTCCGCGACCGGCAACAGCCCTTCCTGCGCGACGGCCTGCGCCCGCGTCGGTGGCGATGCCAGCGCGATGGAGATCAGCAGCACCAGCCACGCCGCACGCGCCACGCTTCGGCCGATACCGGCGCTCATCGCCGCACCGCCGTGTCGGCAGCAGCAGCGAAGCGGTCGTCGGTCAATGCCACCAGGAAACTTTCCAGGTCGTCCACTTCGGCCGCGCTCAGCTGCAGCGGCCCGGTGATCGACGCGTCGCGCCCGTGCGCGTCCGGCACCACCTTGTCGGGGTTGTTGTAGTACTCGATCACCTGGCGCAGGGTCGCGAACATGCCGTTGTGCATGTACGGCGCGGTCACTGCCACGTTGCGCAGCGAAGGCACCTTGAACTGGCCATCGTCGGCCGGGTCTCCGGTGATCGCACCGCGGCCGCGATCACCAAGCGCGACCCGGTTGAACAGGCCGATGTTGCGGAACCGGTCGGAGGTGAAGTCCTCGCCGGAATGGCACTCGGCGCACTTCCCCTTCCCGATGAAGACCAGCCGGCCACGCTTGGCCGACTCGTCGATCGCCGCGTCGTCGCCATGCGCGTAGCGGTCATAGGGCGAGTCTGTGGTATCGAGCGTCTTCTGGAAGGCCGCGAGAGCGCGTCCGAGCGTGCGTGCCGTCGCCGGTCCGGCGTAGGCAACGCGGAACGCTTCGGCATAGCCCGGATCGCTGTTGAGCCGGCGCAGCGCCTCGTCCAGCGGCAGGTCCATCTCCAGCGGATTCTCGATCGGGAAGACAGCCTGGTCCTCGAGGGTTTCGGCACGCCCGTCCCAGAACATCGAGGTGCGGCCGGACGTGTTCATGACCGTGGGCGTATTGCGCGTGCCCAGGCGCCCGGAAACCCCGGGACTGACCGCGACCGTGTCGGCGAAGGCGTGCTCGGGCTTGTGGCAGGACGCGCAACTGACCGTGCGATCACCCGACAGCAGCGGATCGAAGAACAGGCGCCGCCCCAGTTCGACCCGCGCCTCGTGCGGATCGATGGGCGCAGGCACCGGTGCGGCCAGCGACGCGGACGACTGCCACGGCGACGACAGCAGCGCGGTGGCGGCGATCAGGATGGCCATCGGAATCGGGAAACGGGAGGACACGGCGGCTCCGGTGCGGCGTTCATTCCAGCGCGATCGCGAACGGCTCATGGAACAGCGTGCACAGGCCGCTGGCCTCGAAGCAGCTCTGCCCGTCGAGCACGCCCTTCACCTGGCGCGCGCCCGGCGCGACGCGCACGCGCTGGCGGAAGGTCGCGCTGCCGTCGAAATACGTGTAGCGGTACTCGCCGGCGAAATTGCTGCCGGTACGCGAACGGGCCCCGTCCGAGCGCACCGGCTGCAGCGCCTGTCCGCCACCCTGCACTGCCAACCGCGCCGGCCGTGGACCGAAGTCGCCGGGCTCGAAGTCCGATGCGTAGACGATCCAGCCTTCGTCCACCCGCGCGCTGAGCACGAGCTCCACCTCGTCGTCCGCGCCGGCGACGCGTTCGACCCGTTCCTGCCAGTGCAGCGTGCCCGGCTCTTCCTGCGCCCGCAGTGGCGCGGCGGCCGGGACCGTTGCGAGCAGGCACAGGCTCCACGCGGCAGACACTCGTCGCCTCATCATCCTTTCCTCGTCCAGGAGCGCGCCTCGTGCGCGGCGCGCCATGTCTGATCAGCGGGCGATTGCCAGCTGCGCCTGCGCTGCCGGTTCCGCGGCGCCGGCCGTGCTCGCGTACGGATCGGGCTCGGCCAGCAGCTGGTCCAGCAGCGCGTTGAACCTGGCCACGTACTGCTCGTGGTATTCGCCGGTGACCGTGCCGGTATAGCCGGTGTAGATCTGGCGCACCTCGCCCTTGCGGTCGATGATGATCGTGGTCGGGAACGCCGCCATGTAGTTCAGGCCCTTGAGCTTCTCGGTGGCAACCTTCTTGTCGGCCAGCCCGCCGAACACGATGTCGTACCTGACGTCGAAGTACTGCTTGAACTTGCCCAGCACCTTCTGGAAGTACGCGAAGCTGTCTTCCTGCTCGAACGCCACCGCCACCGCCTCGACGCCGCGTTCGTGGTTCTGCTTGAACCAGGGCGCCAGGAAATAGGTCTGGTCGGTGCAGTTCGGGCACCAGGTGCCGATCACCTCGACGATCACGACCTTGCCCTTGTACTTGGGATCGGTCAGCGAGACCTGCCTGCCTTCCAGGTCGGGGAAGCTGAAGTCGATGGTCTTCTGGCCGTCCTTGAGGTAGGTCAGCTGGTACGGGTCGGGCAACTCGACGTTGGCGTCCTTGCGGCCCTCGAAGCGCACCACGTTGTAGATGCCGCTTCCGAAGGCGCCCTGGATGTTGCCGTCCTCGTCGATCGTGCCCTTGATCAGGCGCGGGCTCGGGCCGCTGAAGTGCGACAGCCAGAAGCGGTTGCCCTGCACGGTCCCCTCCAGTTCGCGCGTGTCGCCGACCACCGTCATGAACACGCCGCTGAGATGGTTGCCGTCCTGCTTGAGCAGCGCGACCTGCTCGCGCTTGTCGGCGCGTGCGGATTTGTCCAGCTGCAGCACCGCCCACTTGCCGTTGAGGTCGCCCTGCGGCGCCCGGTCCTTGCCCGGTTCGACGAAGCGCCAGTTCTTGCCGTACTCGGCGGTGAACGGGATATTGCGCGCGCCCTGCCGATGCGGCACCAGGTCGCGGTATTCACCGCGCAGGGTCTTGCCATCGACGACGGTGAACACCAACGCCGCGTCGTAGGTGTTCATCGGCACCGACAGGGTATCGTCGGAAACACGCTCGACCACGAAGTTGTCGCGACGCGTGCCGTTCACCAGGGTGAACTTCGCGTCCTTCGCGTCCTTGCCCTTGACCTCGAAGTTGAACGGGATCGGATCGCCGTCGACGTTGAACTCGCCGCGCCAGACGCCTTCCTGCGGGAATTTCGCCGCGGCGTGCGCCGCCCCGGCCACCACGATCGAAAGCACCACCGCGCCCAGGCGCAACAACGGCCTCGCACTATTCATCACGCACCTCGCTTGGATACAGGGAATGGATGCCACCGGGCAGGTGACTGTAGGGACCGCCGCGATGCCGGGTCCACGCCGCAGCGCGCGCCATGCATGGCGTTTGGTCATGAGCAGATCGCCGGGGAGACTGTGCAGGGCCGGCAGCGTGCGTCGCGGTCACCATTCGTAACCCACCGTCACCGACCAGAAACCGCCGGAAGCGTCGATCGGGCCGCCCGTGGCGTAGTAGTACTCCATGTTCGCCGGGATCAGCGGGTCCGGATACTTGATGACCTTCTGGTCGAACACGTTGCTGCCCGACAGCGCCAGGCGCAGCCCGCTTTCGAAGCGGTAACTCGCTTCGATGTCGGCGAGCCAGGTATCGCCGATGCTGTAAGCGATCTCGGCCTGACCTGCATATGGACCGGTGGTCGGCACCGGGCTCGGCGTGCCCCAGCGCTCGATCGGCCCGTAATGGGTAACCCGCAGGCCCAGGTTGAAACCGTCCAGGCTCCAGTTGCCGCCGAGAATCTGCTTGCTGCTTGGCGCCTTGTACAGCAGGTCGTTCTGCGAGCCACGGCTGAACACCGGGATGCCCAGGTCGGCCAGCACGTCCGGCGTGTCGGCGATGTCGCGGATTTCGGCGCGGTTGTGGTGGGCGGCCAGCGACCAGTGGATGCTGCCCCAGCTGCCGAGGTCGCTGTCGGTTTCCACCGTCAGCTCGACACCCTCGCTGCGCGTATCGGCGGCGTTGATGAAGTAGGTGATGCCGTCGTCGCGACCGAAACCGGCCGCCTCCACCAGCGCACCGGCGCCCGGATAGCTGGCCTCGCTGAACGTGGTCGACTGGGCGATGCGATCGTCGACGTCGATGCGGTACACGTCCAGGGCCACGTCCCAGCCCGTGAACGGCTGGAACACCAGGCCCACGCCGTAGTTGACCGAGGTCTCCGGTTCGAGCGGCTTGGCGCCCAGGGCGATCGCCTCGGGCGAATCCACCTTGAGCGTGTGCGTGGTCGAGTAGTTGCCATTGACCGTGCGCCGGTGCGCCTGCGCGGCCAGCGACGGCGCCTGGAAGCCGGTACTCGCGGTGGCGCGGACCGCGAAGCGCTCGTTGAAGTCGTAACGCGTGGTCAGGCGTCCGGTGACTTCGCTGCCGAAGTCGGAGTAGTCCTCGTGACGCGCGGCCAGGTCGACCAGCCATTGCTCGGTCGGATTGATCGACACGCCGGCGTAGAGCGAGGTGCTGTGCCGGTCCTCGTCCACTTCCTCGCTGGGCTTGAAGCCAGGCAGTGCCTGCGCGCCACCGAGGCCACGTCCCAGCACCTTGCCGGCATTCGGGCCGTCCAGTACCCGCTGGCCGCCGTGCGAGTACGACTGCACGTCGCCGGCGCCAACCTGGTAGTTCTCGCGCCGGTGTTCGGCGCCCAGCGACAGCTGCAGCGGCTCGGCGAGCCAGCCCACGTCGAAGCCGCGGCGCAGGTCGAAGTTGGTGGTCAGCGCCGAGTACTGCAGCCGGCCGATGTAGAAGCTGGTCTGGCTGTCCAGGCCATAGGTCGGGTTGAGCGAGTTGTCCAGATCGATGTCGATCCGGTCGAAGCCGTAGTTGCCCGACAGGTCCCACGACCAGCCCGACGCGGTCTGACCCCTGATCCCCGCGGTGGTGCCGAAGTCGTCCTCGTCCAGCTGTTCCACCGGCGCATAGCCGTCCGGGAAGATCGCGCGCACCACTTCATCGCGTGCCGGATGGCGGAAGTTCTGCGGCGCGTGGGCGTCGCGCTGCGAGTACAGCGCGAGCACGTACAGGTCGGTGTATTCGGACAACGGCAGGCCGAAGTCGATGCCGGCCGACTTCTGCTCGTAGGCGCGGATGCCGCGGTTCTTCCACGCGTAGTCGTCGCGCGTGGCTTCCTTCGGGTTGGGCGTGGCGCCGGCGGGCAGCCGCGGACTGCTCGCCAGGTTGCCCGCCGGCAGGATCTCGTTGCCATTGGCGTCGAGCGGAAAGTAGTAGAGGAAGCTTTCGCGCGACGGTCCGGTACGGTTGGTCGCATCCTGGTCGTTCAGCTGCGCCGACAGCCGCAGGTGGCCGCCGCCGGCCACCAGCACGCCGGTGCTGGCCTGGAGCAGGCGGTTGCGTCCGTCGCCCTCGAAGTAGCGACCGTCGCGATAGGACACCGATCCGCCTTCCGGGTCGGTGTCGGTAATGATGTTGATCACGCCGGCAATTGCGTCGGAGCCGTAGATCGCCGAGGCGCCATCGCGCAACACCTCGATGCGCTTGATCACCGTGTTCGGGATCAACCCGAGGTCCACCGGTGCGGCAGCGCCGAAGCCGCCGGCGCCCAGCAGCGCGGTGCTGTGCCAGCGCTTGCCGTTGACCAGGACCAGGGTGTGGCTGGTGTTGAGGCCACGCAGCTGCCCGGAGCGGACCATGCTGTTGAGGTCGCCGGTCTCCAGTGGCAGGTTGAACGACGGCAGGGTGGTGTTGAGCACATCGAGCAGGTTGGTGCGGTTGGCGCGCTCGATGTCTTCCGCCGACAGCACGTCGATGGGTGCCGGGCTGCTCTGCACCGTGCGCGCGACGCCGCGGGTTCCGGTGACGATGACCGCGTCGATTTCGGTAGGTGTCGGTGCGTCTTCGGCGTGCGCATCGGCCAGCGCCGCGGCGATCACCAGGCAAAGCATCAGCCGCCGCGGCGCACGTCGCGCCACGCTGGAGCTCGTCAGCATGGAGGGTCCTGGGGAAGGAGGGAGTCGCGCCGGTGCGCCGCGTTCGCGGTCCTGCACCGGACGATCAGGACTCTAGAAGCCGCCTATTCATCCGTCCATGCGGATGAATGGGGTTTCTTATGACGATCCGTCCACTGGAAATCGCACGCCGACCATCTGCCGGGACGTAGCCCCGGCAGGTGCTGCGGGTGGAACATGCGCCCGACAGGGCAGGCGCCGGCGGCGCCGCTCAGCGGAACAGCGTGTCGGGGTATTCCGGCTTCTGCTCGCGGCCGAGCAGCTGGCGCAGGCCGTCGACCGGGGTGATCTCGCCGTGCAGCACGGCGCGCACGCCGGCCGAGATCGGCAGTTCGATGCCGTGGCGTTCAGCCAGGCGCATGACTTCGTCGGCGGTCTGCACCGATTCGACCACCTGGCCGATCTGGCGGATCGCCTCGTCCATCGCCTGGCCACGGCCCAGGGCCAGGCCCAGGCGGCGGTTGCGCGAGAGGTCGCCGGTGCAGGTCAGGACCAGGTCGCCGAGGCCGGCCAGGCCCATCAGCGTTTCCGGACGCGCGCCGATCGCCGCGGCCAGGCGCAGCATCTCGTTGAGGCCGCGGGTGATCAGGCCGGCGCGGGCATTGAGGCCCAGCTCCATGCCGTCGGCCACGCCGGTGGCCACCGCCAGCACGTTCTTCATCGCACCGCCCAGCTCGGCGCCGACCATGTCGTTGCCGGTATAGGCGCGGAAGGCCGGCCCGTGCAGTGCGTCGGCCACGACCTGGGCGAATTCCGGGTCGGCGCCATGCACGGTCACTGCGGTCGGCAGGCCGAGCGCGACTTCCTTGGCGAACGAGGGTCCGGTGACTACGGCCAGCGGCACGTCGGGGCCAAGCACGTCCTCGGCGACCTCATGCAGGAAGCGGCCGGAGCCGGGCTCGAAGCCCTTGGTCGCCCAGGCCACGCCGGCACCGGCCGGCAGCAGCGGCTTGAGCAGGTGCAGGGTTTCGGTGAAGGCGTGCGAGGGCACCACCACCAGCACCCAGGTGCTGCCGCGCACGGCGGCGGCCAAGTCGGTGGTGGCGCGCAGCGACGCCGGCAGGTCAATGCCGGGCAGGTAACGCGGGTTCTGGTGGTCGCGGTCGATCGCCGCGACCATGGCCGGGTCCCGCCCCCACAGGGTGGTGGCGAGGCCGTTCCGCGCGGCCAGGGTGGCCAGCGCGGTGCCCCAGGAACCGGCACCGAGGACCGCGAGGGTGTCGGGCACGACAGCGTTCGCGGTCATGGACCGGGGCGCGGGACTCAGGCGTTGCCGGCCGGTTCGGCCGAGGCCAGGTCGCCGGCCGCGCCCTGCTGCTGGCGCTGGCGCAGGGTCTCGGCGTACAGCGCGTCGAAGTTGATCGGCTGCAGCAGGAACGGCGGGAAGCCACCGGCCTGGATCAGCTCCCCGATGATCTGGCGCACGTACGGGAACAGGATGTTCGGGCACTGGGTGCCGAGCAGCACGTCGATCGCCTGCGGCGCCAGCCCGACCAGGCCGAACACGCCGGCCTGCTCGACTTCGGCGACGTAAGCGGTCTTTTCGCCGACCTTGCAGGTCAGGGTCACGGTCAGCACGACCTCGAACAGGGCCTCGTTCAGGCGCTGGACGCGCTGGTTGAGGTTGAGCTGAAGGTCCGGCTGGCCCGGCTCGCTGAAGATCGCCGGCGCACCGGGAGCCTCGAAGGAAACGTCCTTGACGTAGATCTTCTCGACGCTGAAGGCCGGACCGGCGGCATCCTGCTGGGCGGGGGCGGCGGCGCCGTTGGTGGTTTCGTCGGACATTTCACAAACTCCAGAATGCGTTGGTAGCGATCAGCGTGATCGGGTAAGAACTTCGGATTATGGCATGGGCGCAGCCACCCGCCGGGAGGCTCAGGCCCGGCCCTTGACCAGCGGCAGCCCGGCCGCTTCCCAGGCTCCGATGCCACCCTCGAGCAGGTAGACCTGCTCGAAGCCGGCCTTCTTCAGTTTCTTGGCGGCCGCGTCCGAGGCCATGCCGTTGCGGCACACCAGCACCACCGGCGACTGCTTCGCAGCGGCCAGCAGCTTGCCCTGCGGATCAAACTGGCTGGGAATCACGTTGCGGCTGCCCGGGATGTGGCCCTTCTCGAAGTCGGCGATCGCCGACAGGTCCACCACCAGCGTCCCGCCCTGGTTGACCAGCGCGGTCAGGCCGGCCGGCTTGAGCGCCTTGTAGCCACGGAACAGGCGGGCGATCTCGGTATAGACGATGGCCACGGTCAGGCCCGCCAGCGCCAGCGACAGCATGGGGTGGCGGCCGGCGAAGGCCATCAGGGTCTCGAAATTCACGGCGGGTCGGGTCTGAGACGGAAAGGGCCGCGATTGTCGCACAGCCCCGCCGGCCCCGTGCCGGCGCTACTTGCCTTCCCAGAAGTCCGGCAATCCGGCCACCTGCCACCAGCGCTTGGCCTTGGAATCCCAGCGCCAGCGCTCCTGATAGCGGACGGTGCGTTCGGCCTGGGTGTGGCGGTTGATGACGCCGATCTCCACCCCCCGCACGACGGTGCCGTCATCCAGTTCGCCGTTGCCACCTTCGCGGTAGCTGGACACCTGCAGCTGGTGATAGCGCTCCAGCTCCAGGTCGGTCAGCGGCTTTTTCGCGCGCACCTCGGGGTCGACCATCTCCCATGCCGCCTCGTAGTCGCTCCAGCGCATCGACGAGGAATAGACCGCCTGCGCCTGTTCCAGCTTGCGCGAGCTGCCGCCCGCCTCGGCGCGGGGCATGGCCGCCACCAGCGCGAACGCCGCGAGCAGGAGCAGGGACGTGATCTTGCGCATGCGGTGGTTCCCCCGGTGGATGCAACGCATCCTAGCAGCAGGGTCTCGCCCCGGCTCAGTCCTGGGCCAGGGCGACGAAGCGCCCGCTGAACACCGTGGCCTCGCCACCACCGGGCAGCAGCACGCGGGCGGCGATCCGGCAGCGCGCGCGGCCGCGCTGGCGGAACGTGTCGATGAAGGCGTTCCAGTCGCCCTCCTCCAGCCAGGCTTCGGCGCGCAGGTCGGCCTCCAGCGGCGCCAAGTAGCGGACCTGGCTGTCGGCCACGTAGACGTCGGCCTCCAGCCCGGCTTCGGCCAGGCGCAGGGTGGCCAGGCCCCAGCCGGCCAGGGTCATCAGCGAGACCAGGCTGCCGCCGAACGCCGAGCCCTTGTCGTTGACGTTCGGCGCCAGCGGCGCGGACAGCTGCAGCCGGCCGTCGCTGTCGCCAACGACATCGACCTGCATCGAGCGCGCCTGCGGGATCGACTGCAGGTGCGCGCGCAGGTCTGAGAGGGAAGCGGGTGGGCTCATCGCGTCTCTGCGGATTGCGCGGGCCCGCATAATGCCGCAATGCCTGCCCCGCGTCCGCCCGCCTGGTACCTCGTCTCGCTGCGCGCCCAGGGCGAGCACGCCGCGATGCGCCGGGCCGCCGCGCGCCACGGCGGCGGGCTGCTGGCGTTGTCGCCTTGGCGGCTGCAGCCGCGCGCCGACGACGCCAGCCGGCACGCCCTGGATGTCGCATTGCAGGCACCGGTGCTGGTATTCACCAGTCCGGCGGCGGTGCGCGCCGCCGCCGGACTCGCCCCGCTGCGACCGCGACCGGGCCAGCACTGGCTGGCGGTCGGCGCCGGCACTGCCGCCGCGCTGCGTCGCGCCGGGGTCGTTGGGGTGCAGGCCCCGGCACGGATGGACAGCGAGGGCCTGCTGGCACTGCCGGCGCTGGCCTCGACCCACCGCGTCGGCCTGGTCACCGCGCCCGAGGGCCGCGGCCTGCTCGCCGCCACGCTTGCCGCGCGCGGCACCACGGTGGACCGCGCCGATGTCTATGCACGCGAGCCGGTGCCACTGCCCGCCGCGGCGCTGGCGCGGCTGGCCGCGCTGGAAGTGCCCGCCTGCCTGGCCCTGAGCAGCGAACAGGCGCTGCGCCTGGTCGTGGCGCAGTTGCCGGTCGACGCGGCACGGGTGCTGCGCGGTGCCGCCGTCGCCGCGGCCAGCGAGCGCCTGGCCGGGATCGCCGCCGGGCTGGGCTGGCAACGGATCGTGCTCGCCGGCAGCCCGCGCCCGGCGGCGCTGGCCCGGGCCGCCGCCGAAGCGCTTGCGACCAACGTCTGAACCGATCGCGCTTGCGGCGTCCCGGGCGCCAAGCGATCCTTTCACACAGGGCTTCCGGTGTGACGCGCGTCTCTGTTGGCGGTGCGGCAGGAGCCCCCGGACAAGGATGCTCCCGTGAACGAGGTTTCCCCCGCCGCTCCCCGCCGCGTCCGCTGGCGCGCGCTCATCCCGGCACTGCTGGTGCTGGTGTTGATCGCGGGCGGATGGTTCGGATGGCGAACATGGCAACAGCGCCAGCAGCAGGCGCAGCTGCGTGCGCAGGAAGACGCGCGCCAGATCGACGCGCTCGGCCAGCGCATGGACACCCTGCGCGGCGACCTGCGCGCACAGGGACGCCTGTTGCAGGATGCGGCCGCGTCCAACCGCGTGCTGCGCGACGAAGTGCTCGGCCTCGGCCAGCGCAATGCGCTGCTCGAGGAAACCGTGGCCCGGCTCGACGCGAAGAGCCGGCAGGGCCACCAGGCGCTGCGCCTGGACGAAGCCGAACTGGCGCTGGTGCTGGGCGCGCAGCGCCTGCACGTGGCCGGCGACCTGGAAGGCGCGCGCAGCGCCTACACGCTCGCCGCGGGCATGCTCGAAGGCCTCGACGACCCGGCCCTGCTCAACCTGCGCCAGACCCTCACCGCCGAACGCGCCGCGCTGGACACGCTCGGCCCCGGCCCGCGCGCGGCGCTGATGCAGCAACTGCAGGCCGTGGACGCGAAGATCGCCCGGTTGCCGCGCGAGGTCGCCGCGGCCAACGCGCCTGCGCACCAGCCGCTGTGGCAGCGGCTGCTTTCACCGTTGCTGGAGATCCGCCCCGCCGGCAGCCAGGCCCTGATCGGCGATGCCCAGCGCCGCGAAGGCCAGGATGCGCTGCAACTCGAACTGACCCTGGCCCGCGCCGCGCTTGAACGCAGCGACGTTGACGGCTTCCACACCGCGCTGAACCGCAGCGCGCAGTGGCTTACGCGGTTGTGGCCGGATTCACCGGCGCTGCGTGAAGTTGTGGCCGAACTCGAATCGATGCGCCAGGCCCCGCTGCAACCGCAGTCGCCGCTGCTCGACAGCACGCTGCGGCAGCTGCGCGCGCTGCGTGACGGGAAGGACGCGCCATGAACCTCAAACCGTACCGGTCGCTGGTGGTGCTGCTGATAGTGGCGGTGGCCGGCGTGCTGGGCGCGCAATGGCTGGCCCAGCACAACACCTCCGACATGGGCCAGGTGATCGTGCGCAGCGGCGGCTACGACTACAGCACCACGCTGCCGCGCGCGGCGTTGCTGTTGCTGTTGGCCTGGCTGCTGCTGGCGGCGCTGTGGTCGCTGCTGCGACTGCCGTTCCGGATCTGGCGCCGTTACCGCAAGCGCCAGGGCCGGGCGCGCCTGCTCGAGGGCCTGCGCGCGCTGCAGGGCGGGCACTGGCAGCGCGCCGAACGCCTGCTTGCCCTCGCCGCGCATGACCGCGAAGTCGGCGCGATCGCGCTGACCGCCGCGGTGCGCGCCGCCGACGGGCGTGGCGACGAAGCCGCCGCGCAGGCCTGGCTCGCCACGCTGGCCGGCCGCGATCCCACCGCGCACGCGATGCTGGCGGCCGAACGGCTGATCGAACACGGGCTGCCGGTCGACGCGATCAACGCACTCGACGTCGCCGCCGCACAGCCGCTGCCGCCGCGCGGACTGCTGCTGCGCGCACGCGCGCTGAAGATGATCGGCCGGGCCGGCGAGGCCTACGGACTGCTTGGCGCGCTGCGCCAGCAGTCGGCCCTGCCCGACGCCGAACTGGCGCGGCTGGAGATGGAACTGGCCGCCCAGTCGCTGCGCGAAGCGGCCGACGCCAACCTGCTGGCCGAGCGCTGGGAAGCGATGCCCAAGGCGCTGCGCACCGAACCCGGCGTGGTCGCCGCCTATGCCGGGCGCGCCGCCGCGCTGCGCTGGGACGAGGCCGCCCTGCGCCACCTGGAGCAGGCGCTGGACACGCGCTGGGACGAATCGCTGGCCGACCTGTACGGTCGACTGGCGATCGGCCACGTCGATTCGCGCCGCGCCAGCGCCCAGCGCTGGCTGCAGGCGCATCCCGCCAGTCCGGCGTTGCTGGTCGCACTGGCGCGACTGGCGCGCGCGCAGGGCCAGTGGCTGCAGGCGCAGGACTTCCTGCATCGCGCGCTGGCCCAGGGGGCCGGCGCCGAGGCCTGGGAGGAACTGGGCGCCGGCTATGCCGCGGCCGGCGAAGAAGGACTGTCCCGGCGCGCCTACGCCAACGCCGTGCGCGCCATGCGCGGCGAAGCAGTCGATGAACTGCCCGGCCGCGACCTGCGCGAGAAGATCTACGACCTTGCCGTCGGCGAGAATCGCGACGCGCACGGCATCCCGCGGCTGAAGGATTGATCCCCGGCGCGCGGTGTCCATCCCGCGTTCTACCGACCCGTTCGCGTCGCGGCTGGCGGCCCGGTCACCGCACTGCTTCCATGCTTGCGCCCCCCCCCGCGCTCACGGTGTGGGCCGGCGTGCACGCGATCATGATCGACTCCGCGCGGCACGCTGACACCGCCCCGGAACGCGCAAGGGCGGCCGAAGCCGCCCTTGCGGGAGTGGTGCATGGCAGCCTGCTCAGCGCTCGACGATCGCCACCACGCCCATGCCGCCGGCGGTGCAGATCGACACCAGCGCGCGGCCACCGCCGCGTTCGACCAGTTGCTTGGCCACGGTGGCGATGATGCGCGCACCGGTGGCGGCGAACGGGTGGCCGGTGGCCAGCGAGGAACCGACCGGATTGATCTTCTCCGGATCGATCCGGCCCATCGGTGCGTCCAGGCCCAGCCGGTTGCGGCAGTAGTCCTCGCTCTCCCACGCGCGCAGCGTGCACAGCACCTGCGCGGCGAAGGCCTCGTGGATCTCGTAGATGTCGAAGTCCTGCAGGGCCAGGCCATGGCGCTTGAGCATCTCCGGCACGGCCACGGTCGGCGCCATCAGCAGGCCCTCGCCGTGGACGAAGTCGACCGCGGCGACCTGTGCGTCGCGCAGCCAGGCCAACGGCTCGTGGCCGTGGCTGCGCGCCCACTCTTCCGAAGCGAGCAGCACCGCGGCGGCGCCGTCGGTGAGCGGAGTGGAATTGGCCGCGGTCAGCGTGCCGCGACCGGATACCTTGTCGAACGCCGGCTTCAGCGTCGCCAGCTTTTCCAGCGACGTGTCCGGACGCAGGATGTTGTCGCGCTCCACCCCCCGGAACGGCGCGACCAGGCCGGTGAAGAAGCCACGCTCGTAGGCGGCGGCCAGCTTGCGGTGCGAGGACACCGCCCACTCGTCCTGCGAATCGCGCGAAATGCTCCACTGCTTGGCCATGTCCTCGCAGTGGTCGCCCATGCTCTTGCCGGTGCGCGGCTCGGCCACGCCCGGGAATTCCGGCTTCAGCTCGGCGAACTTGAAACCCTTGAAGGCGGCGATCTTGTCCTTCGCCGTCTTCGCGCGGTTGGCGGCGAGCAGGCGCGCGCGCAACTTCTTGCCGTAGACGATCGGCACGTCGGAGGTGGTGTCCGAACCTCCGCCGATACCCGATTCGATCTGGCCGACGGCGATCTTGTTGGCGATGGTGATGATCGAGTCCAGGCTGGTGCCGCAGGCGCGCTGCAGGGTGATGCCCGGGGTCAGCGGCGACAGGCCCGACGACAGCGCCGCCTCGCGGCCGAGGTTCCAGTCCGAGGAATGCTTGATCACCGCACCCATCGCCACTTCGCCGAGCTGCTGGCCGTGCAGGCCGAAGCGCTCGACCAGCGCGCCGAGGGTCCGCACCGACATGCCGAGGTTGCCGACATCCGAGTAGGCCGTGTTCTGGCGGCAGAACGGGATGCGGACGCCGCCGAGGATGGCGACGGGACGGACGGCTGGCATGCGGTGACCTCGGGCGGATTCCATTCGGGGGGACGGCCTGCATACGCGGCCGAATGCATAATGCGGAAGTGTAGCCCCGACCCGTCAGGCGGCCAATGATCCAGACCCACCCCGGCATGAATGGAGTTTCCCCGCACGCCGCCCGCGTGCACCGCATCGCACGGCGGAGGCATGCGCATGGCTGAGGCGATCTTCAGGGGCCTGTTCGCACTGGAACTGGCCGGGGGCGACGCGCCGGGCAAACCCGCGTTGCCGCCCGACGAGGCCGGCGACCTGGCCGTCCTCGTCGGCCGCGACCTGGCCCGGCTGGTGGATGGCGTGGCCGCACTGGACCTGGTCCTGGCCGCCGCCCACTTCGATCCCGCCGAGGCGCTGCGCCCGGGCTGGCCGCTGCACCAGCGCCTGCGGGAACTGCATGCGCGTGCGCCCGGTCGTGGCGAGGGACCGCGCGTGCTGGCCTTCGGCGCCGATGCGAACGGCGAGGTCCCGCTGCCGTTCCAGGCCGATCCCGCGCTGGCCGGCGGCGGCCTGCGCGTGCTGCCGTTCCTGCTGGCCGGAGCCGGCGAGGCGGTCGCCGCGGTGGCCGAGGACCTGGAAAACAAGCTGCTGGCGCTGGGCATGGCCCAGGCCGATACCGCGCTGGCGGCGCAGGACGGCTTCGCCGCGCGGATCGAGCACGCGCGCTACCTCAGCGCGCACGACCTGGCCGCGATGATGGCCATGCAGTACGACAACCAGGGCCTGGCGCCGCTGTGGAACCTGGTCGAAGCGGCGCTGCTGGCGCCGCAGTCGGCAGAGTGGCTGGACCAGGGACCGGAGCCGCTGCTGCGGCTGGAGCACGGCGAGGTGCGGATGGCGCTGTTCGATCCGGCCGGCTGGTGCACCCACTACAACCACGGCCACAGCGACTGCGACCGCCTGCAGCGCGTGTACGAACATTTCCTCGCCCGCCAGCGCCAGTTCGCCGCGGTGCTGGAAGCGCACGGCATCCCGGTGCTGTACGTGCATTGCGACGGCCAGGCCGACGCGCGCGCGCTGCTGGCCTCGGGCTAGGCTTCGATGGCGACCCGCGCACTGTGCACGGGCCGCCACTCCACCACGACCGTCAGCGGGTGACCTTGATCACGCCGCAGGCCACGCGTGCGCCGGCATTGCCGGCCGGCTGGGTCTGGTAGTCGTCCGGCGCGGCATGCACGATCACGGCGCGGCCGGCGATGTCGTTGGCGCCGCCGTCACCGAGGGTGACCCCGAGCAGGTGGACGTTGACCCTGGCCACGCCGTTGGCGTCGGCCACGATGTTGTCCATGTCGCCGGCGTGGTGCACGGCGGTTCCGGCACGGCCATGCTGGCTGGCGGCCGGATTGAAATGCGGACCGGCGCTGCTCGCGTCGATCGCGCTGCAGTCGCCCTTCTCGTGCACGTGGAATCCGGACAGTGCATTCGGCGGCAGGCCACCGACTTCGCCGCTGATGTGCACGCCGCCGCCCATCGGCGCCAGGGTGAGCTTGCCGCTGACCCGGCTGCCCGAGGCCGAAGCGAGCACCGCCACCGCTTGTTGCGCGGTACTGGTTGCAGGCGCGGCGGCAGGCGCGGCGGGCGCCCGCGCGGGAGGCGTGCTGCTGCAGCCGGCCAGAACGGCGAGCGCGCCGGCCAGGGTGAGCGGAGCGAGTGCGGTACGCATGCGGGGTCTCCGGTGGTGGTCCGGCGCTCAGGATAAGGCGCGCGGCGGTTCAAGCCGGATGAACATCCGCCGGCGGCATCGGCGGGTGCGCGATGCCTCAGCGCCGCTTGCGTCCGGGGCCGAGCTTGCGGGTCACGGTGTTGCGTCCCACGCCGAGCAGCGCGGCGGCTTCCACGCGACGCCCGCCGGTGTGCTGCAGGGCCGCGTTGAGCAGGGCCTGGTCGAAACGGTCGCGCGCCTCGGCATGCAGTTCGCGCGCGCCGGCCTGCAGGCAGGCCAGCGCCCACTGCCCGAGCTGGCGATCCCATTCCGCCGGTGCGGACGGCGCCGATGTCGGCACCGTGCCGGGCGTCGGCGCCTGCACGTCCTCCAGGTCGGAGACGGTGATCGTCTCGCCCGGTGCCAGCGCGGCCAGGCGCCAGCACAGGTTCTGCAGCTCGCGCACGTTGCCCGGCCAGTCCATCGCCTGCAGCGCCGCCAGTGCGGCCGGATCGAAACGCTTGGCACCGGCGCCGAGCTTGCGCGCGGCGCGATGCAGGAAGGTATCGGCCAGCAGCGGGATGTCGCTGCGCCGCTCGCGCAGCGGCGGGATCTGCAACCGCACCACGTTGAGCCGGTGCAGCAGGTCGGCGCGGAAGCGGCCCTGCTGGACCAGCGCTTCCAGATCCTGATGGGTGGCGGCGATCACGCGCACGTCGACGCGGATCAGCTCGCGGCCGCCGACGCGGAAGAACTCGCCCTCGGCCAGCACGCGCAGCAGGCGGGTCTGCAGCGAGGCCGGCATGTCGCCGATCTCGTCGAGGAACAGGGTGCCGCCGTCGGCCTGCTCGAAGCGGCCGACATGGCGGCGCTGCGCACCGGTGAACGCGCCGGCTTCGTGGCCGAAAAGCTCGCTCTCCAGCAGTTCAGCGGGAATGGCCGCGGTGTTGAGCGCGACGAACGGTCCGGCCGAACGCGGCGACTCGCGGTGCAGCGCGCTGGCCACCAGCTCCTTGCCGGTGCCGGTCTCGCCGGTAATCAGCACCGACAGCGGCGCCTGCGCCAGCCGTCCGATCGCGCGGAACAGCGCGCGCATCGCCGGGGTGTCGCCGATCAGCTCCTGGGCGGCGGTCGCCGCCTCGGGTTCCGGCGCCGCCACCGGCACCGGTGGCTGCGCCGCTTCGGCCGGCAGCGCGCGCGCGGCCAGCGCCACCGCGTCGTCCAGGTCGAACGGCTTGGACAGGAATTCGTGCGCGCCGCCGCGGAACGCGCTGGCGGTGCTGGCCACGTCGGTATAGGCCGACATCACGATCACCGGCAGTTGCGGATGCGCGGCCTTGAGCCGGTCCAGCAGCAGCAGGCCGTCCTCGCCGGGCATGCGCACATCGGTGAACAGCAGGTCCGGCGCGCCGCGCACGCGCAGCGCCGCCAGCGCGCTGGCCGCGTTCTCGAAACCGTCGACCTCGTAGCCGGCATCGCGCAGCGCGGTGGCCAGCACGAAGCGTACCGAGCGGTCGTCATCGACCACCCAGACCCGGCGGTTGTCGGCGCTCGTCATGCGGGGGTGCCTCCTTCGGCATCGTTCTGCGGCAGCAGCAAGGTGAAGACGGTGTGGCCCGGACGCGAGCGGAAGGTCAGCGAGCCGCGATGCTCGCGCGCGACCTGGTGGGCCAGCGCCAGGCCCAGGCCGGTGCCTTCGGCGCGGCCGCTGACCAGCGGCAGGAACAGGTGTTCGGCCAGCTCGTCGGGCACGCCACGGCCGTCGTCGACGATCTCCACCCGCAGCGCGCGCGCGTGCAGGTGTTCGCGGATGTGCAGGCCGCTCTCCACCCGCGTGCGCAGGATGATCGTCGAGGCACCGGCCTGCAGTGCGTTGCGGACCAGGTTCCACACCGCCTGGGTCAGGCGGTCGGCATCGCCGGACAACTCCGGGATGCTCGGGTCGTAGTCGCGCTGCACGCGCACCGTCCAGCCGCCATCGGCCTCGGCCAGGCGCAGCACGCGCTCGAGCACGGCATGGATGTTCAGCGGCGCATGCGGACGCTGCGGCGCCGGCGACAGCAGCTGGTCGACCAGCTGGCTGAGCCGGTCGATCTCCGCGCCGATCAGCTCGACCAGCTCGCCCTCGCCGCTCTCATCCGGGCGCTGGCTGGTGCGCCGGGCCAGCAGCTGGGCCGCACCTTTGAGCCCGGCCAGCGGATTGCGCAGCTCGTGGGCCAGGCCCTTGAGCGCGGCCTGCAGCGCACCGGGCAGGGCCTGGGCCGGGTCCGGCGCCGGGAACGCATCGGCCGGATGCGCCTCCAGCAGCCAGCCGTCGGCGGTGCGGGTGACCCAGCCGTCGGCGTAGCGCGGCGCCTCGCCGGGCATGCCCAGCGCGATCCGGTGCAGGCGCAGCACTTCGCGCTCGTCCTGTTCCAGGAACCGGGCCAGGGCGTCGCCTTCCAGCTCCAGGGCCGCCAGCGGCTGGCCGAGCAGGCGCCGCGCACCGACGCCGAGCCAGCGCGGGAACGCCGGGTTCATGCCGGTGATCCGCGCGCGGTTGTCGGTCCAGGCCACCGGCGTGCCCAGTTGTTCGAGGATCGGGTCGAGTGGAGCGGCCATGGCGGTCATTGCACCAATTTAGTGCAAAGCGCGGCATGGCGCGACCGCCCGCGGCACTGCCGCCGACGGCCCCGTTCAGCGCAGCCGGCGGGCCTGCAGGACCAGCGAATGGAGGATGCGCTGGTCTTCCGCATCCAGTACCTCGGCCTCGTCGCCCCGATAGTGGCGGCGGTAGGCGCGGACCGCGGCAACCGGGTCGCCGAGCGGATAGCCGACCGCCTGCAGCGCCAGCCAGGGATCGAAGCCGGCCGGCGGGTCGCCGTCGGCGGGATCGGGCCACAGGCCGTAGCCGGCATCGGCCAGTGCCTTCCACGGGAACAGCGGCCCCGGATCGCGCTTGCGCGTGGGCGCCAGGTCGGCGTGGGCGATGATCGCGTGGCGCGGGATGCGCAGGCGCGTGCACAGGTCGTCGAGCAGGCGCAACAGCGCGGCGATCTGCGCGGGCGGGAACGGTTCAGCGCCATCGTTGTCCAGCTCGATGCCGATGGACGCGGAATTCAGGTCGTCGATCGTGCCCCAGCTGCCACCGCCGGCATGCCAGGCGCGGCGCGAGTCCTCGACCAGCTGGTGCAGGCTGCCGTCGGCCCCGACCAGGTAGTGCGCACTGACCGGTCCGCCGCTGTTGCGCGTGCGCAGCGTCAGCAGGCTCTGCGCCACCGATTCCTGCTCGGTCGCATGCAGCACGATCACCACCGCGCGGCGCTCGTCGTGGTTCGGCGAGGGATTCCAGTGCGCAAGCGGATTGCGCACCGGCGACTGCGCACAGGCGCACAGCAGCAATGTGGATAGGAGCAGGGACACCCAGCGCATGGCCATGGCCCATTGCAGCCCGGACCGCCGCCGAAGGCAAGCGCGGGCCGCCACGCATGAGGGCGCCGGCACGGAAAAGGCGGGTCCGCGGGGAGACGGGAAACACGGGATCACCTCGGCGATGGCGGGAGCGCGAACGCCCCCCGGCCGTGCGCGTCGCCGGTGGCGGCCACAACGAGTTGCCGCACCGGAGGAGGAACCACCGTCCCGCGGCATTGCGCCGCGGGACGGGTGCAGCAGCGATTACGACTCGTAGGCGGACTCGCCGTGCGAGGTGATGTCCAGGCCGATGCGCTCGGACTCCTCGCTCACGCGCAGGCCGACCGTGTACTTCACGATCAGGTACGACACCAGTGCGACCACGCCGGACAGGACGATGGTCACCAGCACGCCCTTGGCCTGGATCAGTACCTGGCCACCGATGCTGTAATCGGTCAGCGCGGTCTCGGTGACATAGTCCCAGATGCCCGCGCCACCCAGCGACGGCGCCGCGAACACGCCGGTCAGCAGCGCACCGGTGATGCCGCCGATGCCATGCACGCCGAACACGTCCAGGCTGTCGTCGATGCCGAGCAGCCTCTTCAGGCCGGTCACGCCCCACAGGCACAGCGCGCCGGCGACCAGGCCGATGACCAGCGCACCGTTGAGGCCGACGAAACCGGCCGCCGGGGTGATCGCCACCAGGCCGGCGACCGCACCGGACGCCGCGCCCAGCAGCGACGGCTTCTTCTTCAGCACCCACTCCAGCGTCGTCCACGCCACCACCGCCGCCGCCGTGGCGAGGAAGGTGTTGACGAAGGCGATCGCGGCGGTGCCACCGGCCTCGAGCGCCGAACCGGCATTGAAGCCAAACCAGCCGACCCACAGGATCGATGCGCCGACCATGGTCAGGGTCAGGTTGTGCGGCTTCATCGCGTCGCGGCCGTAGCCCGAACGCTTGCCGATCACGATCGCGCCGACCAGGCCGGCGATGGCCGCGTTGATGTGCACCACCGTGCCGCCGGCGAAATCCAGCGCACCGAGCTTGAACAGGAAGCCGGAGCGGCCCAGCGCCGCGGTGGCCGCGTCGGCGTCGGTGAACGCGTCCGGCCCCGGGAAGAACCACACCATGTGCGCCATCGGCAGGTAGGCGAAGGTGAACCACAGCACGGTGAACAGCATCAGGCCGGCGAACTTGATGCGCTCGGCGAAGGCGCCGACGATCAGCGCGCAGGTGATGCAGGCGAACGCGCCCTGGAACACGAAGAACGCCAGTTCCGGGATGTACACGCCCTTGGTGAAGGTGGCGCCCAGCGCGGCGGAGGTCAGCCCGCTGCTGAACAGCCGGTCGGTGCCGCCGATGAAGGCGTTGCCCTCGGTAAAGGCGAAGCTGTAGCCGTACAGCGCCCACAGCACCGCCACCAGCGAGAACACCGCCAGGTTCTGCATCAGCACTGACAGCACGTTCTTGGAACGCACCAGGCCGCCGTAGAACAGCGCCAGGCCCGGCAGCGTCATGAAGATCACCAGCGCGGCCGAGACCAGCACCCACACGGTGTCGGGCTTGCTGATAGCCGGCGCAGGCGCGGCTTCTTCCACGGGCGCCGCGGCGGCCTGCGTCGCTTCGGCGGCTTGGACCGCCGCAACCGCGGAAGCGGCGGCGGCAGCGCCGGCCGCATCGACTTCGGCGGAGGCCGCGTTCGTGGCGGTGGCATCGGCGGGTGCTTCCGTCGCCGGCGGCTCAGCGGTTTCCTGCGCGAAGGCGGAGCCGGCGAAAATCGTGACCACCGTCGTGCTGACCACCAACGTCAGGCACGCGGCATGGAACCGGGCTTTCCACCCGGCGAGGAATCGCGTCTTCATGAGGGTTTCTCCGAGTGGTGGACTAGAGCGCGTCCGCGCCGATTTCGCCGGTGCGGATGCGGATGACCTGCTCGACGGCGGTGACGAAGATCTTGCCGTCGCCGATCTTGCCGGTGCCTGCGGACTGCTGGATCGCTTCGAGCACCGCGTCCAGGCGCTCGTCGGTCACCACGGTCTCGACCTTGATCTTGGGCAGGAAATCGACGACGTACTCGGCGCCGCGATACAACTCGGTATGGCCCTTCTGCCGGCCGAAGCCTTTCACTTCGGTCACGGTGATGCCGGACACGCCCGCCTGGGCGAGGGCTTCGCGCACCTCGTCAAGCTTGAACGGCCGGATGATTGCGGTGATCAGTTTCATGTTTCGAATCCCGATGGTGGAGGGTCCGGCCACGCGGCCGGCGTTCGGAACTCCGGGGAGCGGCCGGGTCCAGCGGACCCGGCGTCCCGGTCAACATGGCCGCTCCGTGACGGCGGCGGCGCACCGATTCCCAGGCTGCACCCGACTTCTTGGGGGAGGTCATGCAGGCCCGTGAATCTCTCTCTTGCTTCCCCTGTGTTGCGTACCGCTTCTCTCTCCTCAGGCACCCGGCAAGGCCGGGTGCATCAGGTGCGCGCGGGGTTCCCCAACCCCGCGCGCGGTCCCGACTCAGTTGCCGTAGTACAGCTGGTATTCCAGCGGGTGCGTGGCGGCGCGGAACTTGGTGACTTCCTGCATCTTCAGCGCGATGTAGCCGTCGATGAAGTCGTCGCTCATCACGCCGCCGGCCTTGAGGAAGTCGCGGTCCGCGTCCAGCGCCTCGAGCGCCTGGTCCAGGCTCGAGCACACCTGCGGGATCAGCTTCTCTTCTTCCGGCGGCAGGTCGTAAAGATCCTTGTCGCTCGGCGCACCCGGGTCGATCTGGTTCTTGATGCCGTCCAGGCCGGCCATCATCAGCGCGGTGAAGGTCAGGTAGCCGGACTGCAGCGGATCGGGGAAGCGGATCTCGATGCGACGCGCCTTCGGGTTGGACACCCACGGAATGCGGCACGAAGCCGAACGGTTGCGCGCCGAGTAGGCCAGCATCACCGGCGCCTCGAAGCCCGGCACCAGGCGCTTGTAGCTGTTGGTGCCCGAGTTGGTGAAGGCGTTGATCGCCTTGGCGTGCTTGAAGATGCCGCCGATGTACCACAGCGCCAGCTGCGACAGGCCGCCGTAGCCGTCGCCGGAGAACAGGTTCTTGCCGTCCTTGCCCAGCGACTGGTGCACGTGCATGCCGCTGCCGTTGTCGCCGACGATCGGCTTGGGCATGAAGGTGACGGTCTTGCCGTTGCGGTGGGCGACGTTCTTGATGATGTACTTCATGGTCAACAGCTCGTCGGCCTTCTTGACCAGCGTGTTGAACTTGGTGCCGATCTCGCACTGGCCGGCGGTGGCGACTTCGTGGTGGTGGACCTCGACCTCGATGCCGGCCGTTTCCAGCTCCTTGCACATCTCGGCGCGCAGGTCGTGCAGCGAGTCGTGCGGGGCGACCGGGAAGTAGCCGCCCTTGACGCCCGGGCGGTAGCCGGTATTGCCGCTCTCGTACTTGGTGCCGCTGTTCCAGGCCGCTTCCTCCGACTCGATCTCGAAGAAGGTATGGCCCATGTCGTTGGCGAAGCGCACCGCGTCGAAGATGAAGAATTCCGGCTCCGGACCGAAGAACGCGACGTCGGCGATGCCCAGCGACTTCAGGTAGGCCTCGGCGCGCTTGGCGATGCCACGCGGGCAGCGGCCGTAGCCCTGCATCGTCGCCGGATCGAGCACGTCGCAGGTCAGGATCAGGGTCGGGTCGGCGGTGAACGGGTCGATCACCGCGGTGTCGGCGTCGGGCAGCAGGACCATGTCCGATTCGTTGATGCCCTTCCAGCCGGCGATCGACGAGCCGTCGAACATCTTGCCGTCCTCGAACAGCGCCGGCTCGACGATGCTGGCGGGGAAGGTCACATGCTGCTGCATGCCCCGCATGTCGACGAACCGCAGATCGACGAACTCGATCTTGTTGTCCTTGATGAGCTTCTCAACGTTTTCCACGGACATCGCTTGCAACCTCGGGGTTGATGGGTACGGATGCCCTAGCAGGGCCCGTGCCAACTTGTGACAGCCGTCAACCCGTTGATTTCACAGGGGTGCTGATGATCCTCGGCCCCGGCGCACCAATTGGGTGATTCATCGTGGTGCACGCGTTGAACCATTTTGGTGCAGGACGGGCCCGGAAGGCCGTTCGCTTATGCTGTGGGCCCGTTCCCGCCTGGCCTCCCATCCCGTGTCCGACCTGCTTTCCGCCCTGCTGCTGGGCATCCTCGAAGGGCTGACCGAGTTCCTGCCGATCTCCAGCACCGGGCACCTGCTGATCGCCCAGCACTGGCTCGGCGCACGCTCGGACTTCTTCAACATCGTCATCCAGGCCGGCGCGATCCTGGCCGTGACCCTGGCCTTCCGCGGCCGTCTGTGGGAGCTGGCCACGCAGCTGCACGTGCCGGCCAACCGCGACTACGCGGCCAAGATCGCCGTGGCCTTCCTGGTCACCGCGCTGGTCGGGCTGCCGGTGCGGATGGCCGGCTGGGAGCTGCCGGAAACGGTGACCCCGGTGGCCTGGGCGCTGCTGCTCGGTGGCGTGTGGATGCTGGTGGCCGAGCACTACGCCGAAAAGCGCGGCGACGTCGCCACCGTGACCTGGAAGGTGGCGGTGCTGGTCGGCCTGGCCCAGGTGGTGGCGGGCGTGTTCCCCGGCACCTCGCGTTCGGCCGCGGCGATCTTCCTGGCGATGCTGGCCGGCACCAGCCGGCGCGCCTCGGCGGCCGAGTTCGTGTTCCTGGTCGGCATCCCGACCATGTTCGCCGCCAGCGGCTTCGCCTTCCTGGAACTGGCCAAGGACGGCAGGCTCGGCGGCGAGAACTGGAGCTCGGTCGCCGTTGCCTTCGCCGCCGCGGCGATCACCGGTTTCGTGGTGGTGCGCTGGCTGATGGGATACATCAAGGCGCACCGCTTCACCGGCTTCGCGATCTACCGGATCATCCTGGGCCTGCTGCTGCTGGCACTGATGCCCGCCGGCGCCTGAGCCCGTTCCTTCGCGATGCAGCCCTTCACGCCGGGCAAACCCCGGCGGGCGCATCCAGCCGTTTGTTCGACACCTGCCGCATTCCAACTGCCGGCCCTGCCGGCACTGTCACGGAGGTTCCGATGAAACTGCCGCAAAGCCGCCGTCCCCTGCTGCTAGCGTCCGCACTGCTGCCGCTGGTCCTCGCCGCCTGCAACAAGCCCGCCGACACCGGCGCGCCGCCGCCGGGCGAAATGCCGGCCGCCGCCACGCCCGCCCCGGCCACCACCCCGCCGGAGGGTGCACCGGCCACGGCCACCCCGGACCCGGCCGCGCCGCCACCGATGGACACGCCGGTTTCGGACGTGGCCGCCCTGCTGCCGACCCACCACTGGCGCTTGACCGCGGCCACCGATGCGCAGGGACAACACATCGCGCCGCTGTTCGTGCGCGCTGATGCGCCGGTGCAGCTGGACTTCGTCGACAACCGCCTGGCCGTGTCCAACACCTGCAACCGCATGTCCGGCGGCTTCGCCCTGGAAGGCAGCACGCTGACCCTCAGCCCGGTCGCCTCGACGATGATGGCCTGCGCCGATCCCAAGCTGGCCGCACTGGATGCCGAGTTCGGCAAGCGCCTGGCCGGCGCGCTGGCGGTCGCCGCCACCGCCGGCGACACGCCGGAAATGACCCTGACCAACGCCGGCGGCGACCGGATGGTGTTCCAGGGCACGCCGACCGCAGCCACCCGCTTCGGCGGCCCGGGCGAGCGGATCTTCCTCGAGGTGGGCCCGGAAACGAAGCCGTGCAACCACCCGCTGATCCCGGACAAGCAGTGCCTGCAGGTACGCGAGATCCGCTTCGACGCCAATGGCGTGCGCTCCGGCGAGCCGGGCCCGTGGCAGAACTTCTTCGACGAGATCGAGGGCTACACGCACCAGCCCGGCGTGCGCAACGTGCTGCGCATCGACCGCTACACGCGCAAGAACGTGCCCGCCGACGCCTCGCGTTACGCCTACGTGCTGGACATGGTGGTGGAGTCGGAGCAGGTGAAGCGCTGACGTCCACATGGCGCTGCAACAGAACGACCGGCCCATGGGCCGGTCGTTTTTTTTGCGTCACGGGTAGCCGCGGCCGTGCGGCGGGATGCGTCCCGGTCAGGCCAACGCCGGATTCAGCGTGTAGGTGCCGTACACCACCGCTTCAGCCAGCACGTGGCCGTGCATCGCACGCTGCACGTCGGCGGCGGTGAAGCGTGCCGGCAGTTCGAGCGCGGCCACGTCCAGCGCGAACAGGCGGAAGAAATAGCGATGCAGGCGCAGGTCGTTGAACGGCGGATACGGGCCGTCGTAGCCGGAGTAATCGCCACCCATCTGTGCGTCGCCGGCGAACCAGCCGGTGTAGTCGTTCAGCCCCTGGCGCGCGCCGGGCAGGCCGGGCGGCACCTGCTTGCCCCTGGCGGTGATCCCGTCGCTGCAGCTGCCGGCGGCGATCGCCCGGGTGTCCGCGGCGATGTCGGCCACGGCCCAGTGCACGAAATCGCCGCGCGTTTGTTCGACCGGGATCTGCAGGTCGTCGCGGCCGACCGTTTCCGGCACCGTCGGCGCATCCGGATCGATGCACAGCAGCGCGAACGACTTCGTCGCCGCGGGCACGCCGTCCCACGCCAGGTGCGGATTGCGATTGGCGGCGAAGCCGTCCGCCTGGCCCATGGCGAACTCGGCCGGAATCGGGCCACGGTGTTGGAAACTGTCGCTCCAGATGTGCATGGCGGGTTCCTCGTCCCGGCTCAGACGTCAGGGTAGCCCAGCCGCGCCGCTACCGGCGCCAGCCGTGCGAACGGGGCGGCGAGCACGCCGGCATAGGCGCGCCAGCGACCGGGCGCCAGGTTGCGCGGTGCCGGAGGCGGCGGCGGCAGCTGGACGCGCAACGCCTGCCCGATCACCTGGGCCAGCGCCTGCGGCGCATCGATCACGCCGTCCAGGCGCAGCAGCACGTGCGGATACAGGTCGTGCTCGTGCAGGTCGGCCAGCTGCTCCAGCTGCTGCGCCAGCCAGTCGGCGGCGGCGGCCGCGGTGTCCAGCACCAGCGGCACCGGAGCACCACGGGCCAGCCAGTCCAGCAGCATGTCGCGCGGGTCGCGCACCGCGGCCAGCAGCAGGCCTTCCGGCAGGTGCGGGCGCAGCGCCAGCAGCAGGGCGTTGTCCCACCAGGTGAGCCAGTCGACGATGTTGCCGTCGGCGATTCCGCGTGCCGGCAGCTGCGCGCGCCACTGCCCGACCAGCGCCGCCGGATCGCCGGCGCCGGCACGCAGGACGTGTGCCGTCTGCGGCGAGGCGAGCGGGTCGACCGGCGCCTGCGCGCTGTAGCGGTCGCGGCGCACCGGGCCGCCGGCGGCAGCCAGGGTGTCGAGGATCCGTTCGACGCCGGAGCCGGGCGGGCCCCAGACCAGCAACGGACGGGCCGAACCCGGCGCCGGCACGGCCAGCGCCGGCCATGGCCCGGCAGGCGCATCGGCCAGCACGGGCCGCTGCAACCGTACGCCCGCGGCGCCGGCATGCAGCGCCAGCCAGTGCGCGACGGCTTCTTCGTGGCGACCGGTGCGATCGAGCAGGCGGCCGTACCAGCCACGCATGGCCAGGCGGTCGTCTTCCGAGGCCTGCGCGGCGACGGCCACGCGGGCGCGCTCGAGCGCGGCGTCCGGATCATGGGCGAGCAGCGACTCGGCGAACAGCTGGCCGGCGACGATGTTCGCCGGCTGCACATCGAGCAGTTGCCGCGCGAACGCGACCGCGCCGTCGAGATCGCCAGCGCGGTCGCGGGTGAGCATCGCCGCTTCCAGCGCGGCCGGATCACCGGGCATCGCCGCCAGCCACTGCTCGAGCACCTGCTCGCTCTCGGCGGTGCCGGGCGTTTCCAGCGCCAGGCGCACCGCCCACAGGTCGCCGGTTTCGCGATGGATGGTCAGCGCGGACTCGAGCGTGGCCCGGGCATCGTCGCGGTCATCGCGCTCGCGCCACAGGTGCATCAGGCCCTGCAGCACCGCGCGGTCGGGGGCGGTGGCCAGGGCACGGCGCAGCAGCCTGAGCGCCTCGTCGCCGCGCCCGGCCTGCAGTGCATACAGCCCGGCGATGCGGCGCAGTGCCGGCGTGGCGGTGGCGTCGTCCTCGACCAGCGGCGCGACCAGGTCGGCCGCCTCGTCCGCACGCCCCTGCGACGCGGCCAGCTGGGCCAGCATCGGCTGCAGTGCACGCGCATCGGGCAGCAATGCGGCGACGCGACGGAACGCCTGTTCGGCGAACGCCCAGTGGCGCTTGGCCAGGTAGGCGAACGCCATCACCGAGAGCAGCGAAGGATCGTCACGCAGCTGCGTGCTGGCCGAGGACGCCAGCGCCAGCGCGCGCTCGGCATCGCCGCGGCGCAGCGCCAGCATCGCTTCCAGCGCGATCAGGCGCGCGTCGTCGGCATCGATCCGCGCCGCGGTGCGGATCAGCCGTTCGGCTTCATCCAGGTCGCCCTGCGCCAACGCGATCTGCGCCTGCGCGAGGTACGACGGCAGGTGGTTCGGGTCCAGGCCCAGGCTTTCGCCAAGCGCGACCCGCGCGCCGGCCGGGTCGCGGTCGCGCAGCAGCAGCGCCGCGCGCTCGTAGTGCAGGCCGGCCTCTTCCGGTGCCAGCAGGATCGCCTGGTCGAGCGCGACCAGGGCCGCGCCCGGGTCGCCGGCACGGGCCAGCGCGGCGGCCAGCGCGCGTTGCGCGGCGGCTTCGTCGGGCGCCTGCGCCACCCAGCCCTGGGCCAGGGCCAAGGCTTCGTCGACGGCGTTGCGCCGCAGCGCTTCGTGGATCCGTTCCTGCATGGGGACTTCTACCGGGGGAAAACCGGCAGTTTACCGCGCCGCCCCTGCCCGCCTCCGGAACGCCGGTTCAGCGCGCCGGCAGTGCCCGGCCCAGGCGCTCGGCGACCCAGCGCTCGGCGAAGCCGTCGCCAGACAGGTTCTCCACAAACGCGCAGTGCCCGCCCCAGCGGGCCACTTCGAGTTCGGCCTGCGCCGGCAACCGCCAGCGGCGGAAGTCATCGATCGGGATCACCGGGTCGTCCTCGGCCATCAGGATGCTGGCCGGCACGTCCAGCCCGGCCAGCCGCTCGCCGGCGATGGAATAGCTGTCGAAGTAATCCTCGACCCGCTCGAAGCCGGCGTAGCGCTCGGCCAGCCACGCGGTCAGGCCGCGCATGTCCAGGGCCAGGGTGGCGTCGTCGTAGCGGTGCCGCTCCGGGAACAGCGCACGCTTGCGCAGCAGCGAGCTGCGCCACTTGCGGCGGAAGTACCAGTCGTAGATCTGCGGCGCGTGTTCCATGCTGGTCATGGTCGCGGCCGGATCGACCAGCGGGCAGACCGCGGCGATGTGGCGCACCGGCAACCCCGCCACCGGCGCCCGCAGCCCCAGGCGCAGCGCGTGGTTGCCGCCCAGCGAATAGCCGGCCACGACCAGATCGCGCACGCGCAGGCGGCGGACCATGTCGGCCACCGCGTGCACCACTTCGTCCAGGCGATTGGAGTGGAACAGGCCTTCGTTGAGGTGGTGGGTATCGCCGTGGTCGCGGAAGTTCAGGCGGAACACGTCCAGCCCGTCGGCGAGCAGGCGCGCGGCGGTCAGCCGCATGTAGCCCGATTCGGCGCTGCCCTCCCAGCCGTGCAGCAGCAGCGCGGTGCCGCGCGGCTCGCGGCCGGGGACGTGGCTGTGCCAGCCCTGCAGGCGCGCGCCATTGCCGCCGTCGAGGATGTATTCGGTGGTGCTGGCGCCGCTGGCGGCCAGCGCGTGCAGGCCGCGACGCCGGCGCAGGCTGCTCGAACCCAGCACCGATTGCAGGTGTGGATTGCGCAGCAGGCGTGGTGGCTGGTAGTCGGAGGCGGTCAGCATGGCGATGGCGGCGACGGGCGCCGCCGCCCATTTTGCGCCGCAGCATCCACGGCGCAAGTGCAGGGCCGGACCGCAGCGTCCTACGGCTGTTCCATCGCGGCCACGATCCGCTCGCGCGCCAGTTCGGCGATGCGGCGACGGCCCTCGACGTCGCCCGGCGCGACCGGCGCGAGGAAGTGCACCTCGGCCACGCGCGGGCGCTCGCCGAGCAGGCGCAGGAAGTTCTGCAGGAAATTCTCCCGCGGCGCGAACGCGACCAAGGTCTGGGCGTCGCCGCGATGGCCGTAGCGCAGCGCCACCGGCTGCACCGGCACCTGGGCCTCGACCGCGGCCAGGAAGATCCGCGCGTGGAACGGGCCCACCGATTCGCCGCCGCGGGTGCGGCCTTCCGGGAACACGCCGACCGACCGGCCCTCGCGCAGCCGCGCGACCATCAGCTCGAGCACGCCAGACAGCGAGTCGGTGCTGCCGCGCTGGTGGAAGATGGTCTGACCCTGCGCGGCCAGCCAGCCGACCAGCGGCCAGCCGGCGATCTCGCGCTTGGCGACGAAACCCATCATCCGCTGGCTGTGCAGGGTCTCGATGTCGATCCAGCTGACGTGGTTGGCCACGAACAGGGTCGCGCCCGGCAGCGGCTTGCCGAAGCGGCGCAGGCGGAAGCCGAAGATCCACATCAGCCCGGCCGACCAGGCCCGCACCGCGCGGTCGCCCAGCGATTCGTCGCCCCGGCCGATCTTCCGCAGCGGCGGCGCCAGGCACAGCAGGGTCAGCGGCAACGGCACCAGCAGGTGCAGCAGCAGCAGCGGCACCCGGTACAGATAACGGAAGAATCGAACGAAACCACCGGAACGGGCGGCGGGCGTGGGGGAGTGGTCCATGGGCGCGCACGATACCGCGCCGTGGCGCGTCATGGATACCGCGCCGCGCGCCGCGGGACGGTCCGGCGACGCGGAACATGCCACGCGCACAGCGACGGTGTAGCAGCGGCCCTGCGAGCTCGCCGGCAGCGACGGCGACGGAACGCGCGCCGGACCGCGTTTCCTAGGGCGCCGAAACCGGCACCACCGCGAGGGTCAGCCGCGAGATGCAGACCGCACGGCCGCGCGTGTCCTCGATCCGGATCTCCCAGACCTGGGTGGTGCGGCCGACATGCAGCGCGCGCGCCGTGCCGGTGACCGTGCCCTCGCGCACCGCGCGCAGGTGGTTGGCGTTGATCTCCAGACCCACCGCCATCTGTTCGCGCGTGTCCAGGCACAGGTTGCCGGCGCTGCTGCCCAGGGTTTCGGCCAGCACCACCGACGCACCGCCGTGCAGCAGGCCGTAAGGCTGGCGCGTGCGCGACTCGACCGGCATGGTCGCGCGCACCCAGTCATCGCCGGCTTCGGTGAAGACGATGCCGAGGTGTTCGATCAGGGTGCCACGGCTGAGCGCGTTGAGTGCGTCGATCGAAACGGGGGCGCGGAAGACCATGCGATGTCCGGGGCCGGGAAGGGATCCGATTATCGCGCGCGGCCCTGCCGGTGGCACCGGTCCCGCGCGACCGCTGGCACGCACGTCGTCCGGGTCGCTCACGGCGGAAACAGCTCCGGCTGCGCCGGCGGATACAACAGGCGTCCATCGACGATCCGTGCCGGCGCGGTGTACGGATGCGCCTGCGCATGGCTGGCGTCGAGGATGTGGACGACCTCGATGCCGCGCGATTTGAGCACGTCGGCGATCAGCGCCCGGTGGCACCGCCACCACACCGCCTCGGCGCACATCACCGCGGTGCGGTGCCTGGCGGCCAGTTCCAGCAGTGCAGCCAGTCCGTCGGCGAACTCGCTGCTGTCGAGGTGGTCCGCATAACCCTGGAAAGACGCGTTGCGCCAGCCACCGTTCGGGGAGCCCGGCCGCACCTTGCGGCGGCCACCCAGCTGCGGCAGCCACAGGTACCCGATGCCCGCGGCGGGCAGTTCGCGGGCCAGTGCCTCGCCGGCAAACCAGGGGTATCGCCGCGAACCCGGAAAGCGGCGCACGTCGGCCAGCGCCTCGATGCGATGGGCGCGCAGCAGCGCCAGGAATTCCTCCCACGGACGCGTGGAATGGCCCACGGTCCACACGGTCGCGACCCGCCCGGAAACGTCCATGTCACCCGATGCGGCGCAGCGCTGCGCCCTTGTGCATGGCGACGTGATCGGTGCGGTCGCTCCTGATCTCGTACTGCGGGTCGTCCTCGCTGCAATGGCGCACGTGACCCTTCCAGGCCATGTCGCGGACATGCACCTTGACGATGTGGCCGCTGACGCGACCGGCCTCGGAATTCCAGCTGACGTGGTCGCCGACCTTGAACGCATGGGCCATGGCTGCAGCCCCATCGCATCGGGACCGCCATTGCGGACGAACCCTCGTGTACACGGCGTGCATTCCGGCGCCGTGCGCCGCGGCTACAGGATCGGCACCAGGCCGGCACCGAACGCGGTGAGCATGCGGGTGAAGATCGACTTCGGGCCCAGGGTGACCTCGGGGAAGTCGCCCACCGGCAGGTAGCAGTGGTGGAAGGCGGGATCACGCCGCGACAGCGGCATCGGGCACTCGGGCCCGGGCTGGAAGGCGTAGTTGGTGGCATAGCGCCACGGCCACAGGTCCAGCACCGGCGAGGCCTCCAGCACCTTGCCCATGCTGTAGTTCAGCCCGGACAGCACCGGCGATTTTTCCCGCGGCGCGACCGTCCAGGAATTGTCCGGGCCGATGTCGCGGGTGATGCTCTCGGCCAGCGCTTGGGCGAAGGCCGGATCCTCGATCACCACCACCGCCTCGGTGTTGTAGGTCTCGCTGCGCGGATCGAAGTTGTGCGTGCCGACCACGGCGATGCGGCGGTCGATCACCATCGACTTGGCGTGCAGGCCGGTGCGCGGCCCCTCGCCGGCGACCGGCATCGGCCGGTTGGCCGGCGGACTGGTGCGCAGCAGCGACGGCCGCGTCTCGGTGCGCAGCTTGTCCTCGACCTGCGGCTGCCCGTCCGCGGCGCCGTGCCCGCCGCCGCCATCCGTACCCGCCACTGCGGGTCCGGCTCCGGCGGCGGCTGGCGGCGGCGCGCCGGGCTCCGGCGCCACCGGGGCATCGGTCGGGAACGGCTTGAACTCGAAGATGTCGAAGCCCAGCTCGCGCACGTTCCGGCGTTTGTACTTGTAGGACAGCGCGTAGACGATCGGGTTGTCGGTAGCCGCCAGGCTGTTGGTCGACACCACCACGCGCGGCGGCTTTTCGCGCGCACGCAGGCCACGGAAGATCTCCAGCGCACTGTCCGACAGCACCAGGTAGGGCGTCTGCAGCAGGATCTCCTCCTGCGCGTCGGCCAGCAGCCCGGCCAGGCCAGAAGCGCCGTGCGCATCGCTGCCTGCCGAATCGCCCTCGTGGTGCTTCTCCGGCAGGTCGGCCAGGTATTGCACGTCGCCCACCGGCATCGCCCGCGCCACCAGCCGCTGGTGCACCAGCTCGGCGTCGCCGGCGGCGTGCGACATCCGCTCGACCCGCTCCGGCCGCAGCGCCTGCGGCGGTGGCAGCGCCGGCACGCCCTTGTCCAGCAGCAGCGTGGCGATGTCGTCCAGCCGCTCGACCGGCACGCTGCGCTGGTCGCCCCAGTATTCGGCGAAGTTGCGCTCCATCGTG
>JAGHZW010000088.1:82573-117414 GCA_017745195.1 Pseudoxanthomonas sp.
CAGCTCGTGCCAGGCCGTCTCCGGCATGCGCTCGGTGAAGCGCCGGAAGCAGCAGATCACGCTGGCCGAGTAGTGCATGTAGTTCGGCATGGCCAGGTTGAAGGTCGGGTTGTAGATGCGCACTTCCAGGTTCTCGTGCACGCCTGACAGCGCCGCCAGGATCTGCAGGTCGGCGATCGCCGACAGCTGGTCGATCAGCACGCGGACCTTGACCCCGCGCCGGGCCGCGGCGAGCAGTTCGTCGAGCACCAGCCGCGCGCTGTCGTCCTTGTCGAAGATGTAGGTCTGCAGGTCGATCCGGCGCGTGGCGCTGCGGATCAGGTTGATCCGCGCCAGCAGCGCGTCGCCGCCCTTGTCCAGGATCAGCGCGTAATGGTGCGGGTTGCCGGGCGCCTCGGCCGAACGGGCGAAGGCCACTCCGGCCAGCGCGCGCAGCTCCGATGGCATCGCGCAGTGGTCCGGCCGGTCGCAGTCGAGCGTGTCGTCGCGCGCGGCCACGGCCACGCCTTCGGCGCGCGCGCGCTGGCGTTCGCCGAGCGTGCCGCAGGCGGTGGTGGACAGCAGCAACAGGACCAGCAATGCCCGCAGTGCAACCTTCGGTTTCACGGCGCGGCCTCGCGCAGGCGCACGCGCACCTCCAGGCGCACGTCGTCGGCCAGCGCGAACTGCCAGTCGCGCATGCCGTAGTTGGCGCGCTCGATCAGGCCCACGACCTGGATGTCGCAGTCCAGTCCGGGGCGCGCGCAGGTGGCGGGGGCCACGGTCAGCTCTTCGTCGCGGGCGACCCCGCGCAGGTCCAGCCGTCCCTTCAGCGGGCCGCCGTCGCGCAGCAGCTCCGGCGAGTACGGTTCGGAGACGAACACCATCCACGGATGGCGGATCGCATCGAAGAAGCTCTGGCTGCGCATCCAGGCGGTATAGCGCGGCCGGTCGGGGATGACCGCCTCGGTGGTGGCCACGCGCAGGCGCACCCGGTGGCGGCCATCGGGCAGGTATTCGACCAGGCCTTCATAGCGCGGGAATTCGCCGGCCATGCGCTGGCCGAAACGGGTGCGGACCTCGAACCCCAGCCAGCTGCCGGCGGTGTCGAACGCTACCGTGACCGGTGCGGGCGTGACAGCCGTTGGCGGTGCCGGGACCGGCGCCTGTGCCCGGCCGGGCGTCGCGGCAATGAAGAGGGCCGCGCAAAGCAGCCTCGCATATCCCTCGGATTTCCACATCGGCTCAGGGCCACCAGAATGCCGTAAGCCGGCCAAGGCCCGGTTCGATCGGATCCACGGCCGGAAGTTCCGGCAGTGCCAGCACCGCCACGCCGGCCGGCGGCATGCCGCGGTAGTCGCTGGTCTGGCCGCTGTCGAGCAGCGCCACCAGCCGCTCCAGGCCGGGGTTGTGCCCGACCAGCAGCAGGCGCTCGACCTCGCTCTGGTCCTGCAGCAGGCCCATCAGGGTGCCTGGCGTGGCCTCGTAGATGGCCTGCTCCAGGCGCTGTTCGGCGTAGCCGGTCACCGCCAGCACCGCCTCCAGGGTTTCCCGGGTGCGCCGGGCCGGCGAGCACAGCACGCGGTCGGGCTGCAGGCCCTGCCCGGCGAGCCAGCGGCCGGCGGCCTCGGCTTCGGCCAGGCCCACGGGCGAGAGCGGACGGTCCAGGTCGGCCTGCCCGGCGGAAGCGGGCTCGGCATGCGCATGGCGCAGCAGGATTACTTGTCGCATCGATGGTTCCTTGGTTCCGCTCAGGCCTTGTCCAGCCACTTCAGCAGCGGCTCCCAGTCGGCCTGGTGGTCGCGCACCTGGGCGGAGTGGTAGTCGAACAGGCTGCGGCCCAGTCCGACCAGGACCACGTAGGCCTGGGTGTCGCGCAGCTGCGCGACTACCGGGTAGGGCCAGGACTGCAGCATCGCCAGCGCCTGCTGGCTGGCGTTGGTCCACGGCTTGGTTCGGTTGAGCACCAGCCCCACCGGCAGCTTCTGCTTCTTGACCCGCTTCACCTTTGCCAGGGTGTTGAGGAAGTTGACCGTGGCCTCGATGTCCAGCGCCGACGGCTGCACCGGCACCACCACCGCATCGGCATGGTCGATGAAGACCTCCAGATCCTCGGCCAGGGCGCCGGCCGGGGCATCGATCACCACCTGCTCGGCATCGTCCGGGAGCCAGTCGCGCCAGGTCGCGCGGCGGCGGCTGGCATCGACCGGCAGGACCGCGCTGTCCAGTTCGGCGCGGCGCTCGGCCCAGCGCGTGGCCGAATGCTGCGGATCCGCGTCGGCCAGCACGGTGCGCCGGCCCTGCAGCGCCGAATACGCCGCCAGGTGCGTGGCGATGGTGGTCTTGCCCACTCCCCCCTTGGAACCGGCCACCAGAATCGTCTTCATGCGTCGCCTGCCTCCGGATTGGCTGCCAGCAGGGTACACCGGGCCCCGTGGAGGCGGTAGGAAGCGATGCCTTCTGCGACCATCGTGGCGCGCCCTTGCCACGGACGCGCCCTCGACCGGCCATGACGACCGGGCCGCCCCGGCCGGCTTGCCCCGCGCTATCGCAGGAACCGCCCGGGCGCGGGACTCAGCCGCCGGTCGCAGGTGACGGCGCCACCGGGTTGCGCGACACCAAATCGCGCAGGCGCGGATCCCCAGGCAACCAGCCGGATGGCGGCGCAATGGCGATGCCGTTAGCCTGCAGCGCCATCTGCAGGGCCGGAAGCTCGCCCTGCTCAAGGAAGCGCTGCAGGTAGTCCGGCGGCAACGGTGTTCCCGCGGCGCCGCTGAGCAGGCGCTGCGCCTGCTCCTGGAGCCAGGCGATCCGGCGCAGCCGTTCGCGCGCCGGGACCGCAGCCTCGCCCTGGCCAGCCAGGCGCACGCTGCGCGCGGCGCCGATCAGCGCCTCGATCAGCACGGGGCTGTCGGCCAGGCGTTCCATCACCCGCACGCAATCGTCGCGCTGCGCCGACGGCGCCGCCGCCTCGGCCTCGCACATCCGGCTCAACACCCCGTAGGCCGGCAACGGCTGAGCCACCCATACCCCCACGGCGAGAATGCCGGCGTGGTCAGCCAGCGTCGCCGGGCGACCGAGCTGGTACTGGCGTCCGAGGGCTGCGGCGACCTGCGCATCCGGTGGCGGCGCCTGGACCCCGGCGGTGGATGCCACGAACAGGCGGCCCAGATCGAGCAACGGCATCGAGCGGTGCGGCGCCTGCGCCGCCGCGTGCAGGTGGGCGGTGGCGGCAGCGGCATCGCCCCGACGCTGCGCGGCGTCGACCGCGAGCAACTGCACGGTCATGTCGTCCGGCGCGGATTCGAGCAGGTACGCGAGGGCACCCTCGGCATCGCAACCCGCCCAGTCCGGCCGGCATCCCGCCGCTTCCCGCCACGCGACCAGCGGATCGCGCGGCCTCGCCGTCGCCGCCGTGTGGAACCACTCACCGGTGGGACGAGCCCCGGCCGGGTCGCCGTCGCCACCGTCGTCGATCGCCGGCCACAGCAACGCTGCTGCGAGCAGCTCGCGGGTGTCGCCATCGGTGGCGCGCTCACGCAGGTGCGCCTCCAGGGCGCGCGTATACGCCGCGCGCCAGGCCAGCACGGCGTCATGCGCCGGATCGGTGGCGGCGGCAGACTTCGCCGCGGCGCGATCCACCGGCGACTGCGCGGACACCGGAGGCGCCACGGCCAGCCACAGACCGGCGATGCCGAAAAAAAGCGCGATCCGGCCTGCCGGACCACGTGCTGCGAAATCCGTTCCCATGCTCCGTTTCCCCCGATGCCGTCCGCAAGGACCGGCGGCAACATAGCATCGCCGGACGCACCGAGGCGGCAACCGTCAGGCGACGATCCGCTGCAGCAGCCAGGCCCAGGCCGGCAGGGTCAGCAGGCACAGCACGATGCCGTAACCGACCAGCGCGGCGGCCAGGCGCGGCGCCAGTCCGTGCGCCATCGCCAGCGCGGCGGCGGAGATCATGGTCGGCATCGCCGACTCGAGCACGTTGGCGCGCAGCATCGGGTCGGGCATGCCGAAGGCCAGCGACAGCGGCAGTGCGATCGCCGGCATCACCAGCAGCTTGAGTACCAGCCCGGTCACCAGCGGCCGCACCTCGTCGCGCGGCAGGCGCAGCCGGATCGAAAGTCCGACCGCCAGCATCACCAGCGGCAGCATCGCTTCGGACAGGCGGCGCAGGCCCGAGGCGATCCACTCCGGCGGCTGTTCCGGCATCAGGGTCAATCCGAACAGCAGTGCCCATGCCGGCGGGAAGCCGGCCACGCGCAACAGGATCGCGCGCGCGCCCGGCGCCGCATCGCCGCTGTAGCGGGCGACGATGTACAGGCCGACCGTGGACAGCAGGATGAAGGTGCCGAACTGGTCGTAGACCACCGCGTACTGCACCGCGTGCTCGCCCAGCAGCGCACGCACCATCGGGTAGCCGATGAAGCTGGAGTTGCACAGGCCCACGCACAGCAGCAGCACCGCGTATTCGTCGCGGCCGAAGCGCCACAGCCGTGCCGCCAGCGTCACCAGCACCCAGGTGGCACCCATCAGGATCCACGGAGTGAGCGCCACGCCCAGCAGCGACCACTGCATGTGCAGGTGCGGCACGTACAGCAGCACCGCCGCCGGCAAGCATACGTACAGCACCACCAGGTTCAGCGTTTCCGACGCGTTGGACGGCAGCAGGGTGGTCCGGCCCAGGGCCATGCCCAGGCCGAGCATGGCCAGGATCAGGGCGAAGGCATCCCAGGCGATCATCGGTCCTTGCGCCTCAGCCGCGACGGAACCACCCGGTGATGCTGTAGCGCGGCGAACCGGCCCACGGCGCCACCAGGCTGACCACGTGCGGCTGCGGCACGCGGAACAGGCTCAGCGAATTCCACAGCGGGGTGAACGTGTCGACCACGCGGCGCTCGGCCGGATCGAGGAACTGCAGCAGGCCGCCCCAGTCCGGCAGCCAGTCGCGGCTGAGGTTGATCACATAGGCGAACGCACGATCCTCGTTGCCGGCATGGTCGTTGTGCGAACGCAGGAAGTGGCCGTGGCGGTAGCGCACCGCGATCGCACTGACCATGCGGATCGCAGGATCACCGGTCAGGTGGCGGGCGAAATCGAGAAACGGCGGACTGTTGAGGAAATCGACCACCGCATGCAGCACCAGTTCCGGGTCCAGGCTGTCGCGCCTGGCCTCGATCATCCGGTAGCGGTCGAAGTAGAACTCGAAGCCTTCGCGCGCACGCGCGGTGGCCGCCTGCAGCAGCGCCGCGTCTTCCGCGCTGCCGGGGCTGGCGCTTTGTGGCAGGCCGGGTGCCAGTCCAGCGTCGGTACGCTGCGCGGTTTCCCAGCGGACTTCGTCGCGCAGGCAATCGTGCAGGCGCGTGGCCGCGTTTTCCTGCAGGAAGCCGGGAACCTGCACCCGTCCCTGCGCACGCAACCGCGCCCGGAACGGTTCGACCTCGAGTTCGTTGCTGATCATGGCCGCGGCGGAAACGGCGCCGGCGTGGCGCCGCGTGCATTTTCGCACGCGGCGCCCGGACCGCAGCTTACGGCCAGGCCGGTGGACTGGCCCGCCAGGCGGCGTGCACTTCGGCCAGCGTGCTGCGTTCGTCGTCGCGCCAGTCCGGCAGCTGCTGCGCATAGCTGGTCGCGTCGGTCCACTGCTGCGGCTCGGTGCGCACGGCGGCCGCGTACCAGGCCACCGCTTCGGCCTTGTAGCCGAGCTTCCACAACGCCAGCGCCAGGGTCGGCGGTTGCCAGCCCGGCGTGCTCGGCCAGCCGCCGAGCAGCTTCAGCCACTGCTCCAGCGCGCGCTGCGGCTCGCCGGCGCGGTACAGGTCCCAGCCGTAGTTCCAGGTCACCGCGCGCGACAGGCGCTGGTTGCTCCCGGCATTCTTCTGCGCGGCGCGGTACAGCTCGTCGCCCAGCTCCGCCCGTCCGGTCTTCATTGCGATATGGGCCAGCTGCACGCGCGACTCGACGTCGCCCGGCTTGCGCGCGACGCTGGCGGCGAGCTGGTCGACCACCGCATCGTCCTCGCCCGGGATCACGACGATCGCGCGCGTGGTCTGCGGGTCTGCCTCGAAATAGAACTCCTTCGGCGCCGGCACCGATTGCGCCCGGGCCAGCAGCGAGCAAAACGCCAACCCGAAGGCGAGCGGAATACGCAGGTTTTTCACGTGGTTCCCCCTGGCAACAGCCTCCCACCGGCATCGTAACCGCAGTGGCGCACATTCGGGGAGTGGGGGTGATCACAGAATCGCGCTTGATATCATTCGCCACCGGGCCGGCGAGGCCCGGCTCCGCCAGCACCAGGGCCCGCCGATGACCAGTACCGCCGAACTGACCTCGCCCGATTCCGCCAACCAGCCGGGGCTGGGGACGTTCGACCGCGACTACACGCTGGAACACAAGTACACCCGCCGCGACGGCCGCATCTACCTCAGCGGCGTGCAGGCGCTGGTGCGCCTGCCACTGATGCAGCAGCTGCGCGACGCGGCCGCGGGATTGGACACCGCCGGCTTCATCAGCGGTTACCGCGGCAGCCCGCTGGGCGGCTTCGACCTGGAACTGTGGCGCGCGCGCAAGCACCTGGAGGCGGCCAAGGTGCGCTTCCAGCCCGGTCTGAACGAAGACCTGGGCGCGACCATGGTCTGGGGCACCCAGCAGACCAACCTGTTTCCCGGCGCGAAGGTCGATGGCGTCTACGCCATGTGGTACGGCAAGGGCCCGGGCGTGGACCGCTGCGGCGACGTGTTCAAGCACGGCAACGCCGCCGGCACCTCGAAGCACGGCGGCGTGCTGGCACTGGCCGCCGACGACCATGCCTGCCGCAGCTCGACCCTGCCGCACGGCAGCGAAGACGAGTTCGTCAGCGCGATGATGCCGGTGCTCAACCCGGCCGGCGTGCAGGACATCCTCGACCTGGGCCTGGTCGGCTGGGCGATGAGCCGCTACACCGGCCGCTGGATCGGCTTCAAGACGATCGCCGAGACGGTCGAATCCTCGGCGTCGGTGCAGGTCGATCCGTTCGCACGCCGGATCGTGCTGCCGGAGGATTTCGAGCTGCCGCCGGGCGGGCTCAACATCCGCTGGCCCGATCCGCCGCTGGACCAGGAGATGCGCCTGCACCGCTACGCCGTGCGCGCGGCGCAGGCCTTCGCCCGCGCCAACGGTGTCGACCGCATCGTGATGGACGCGCCGAACGCACGGCTCGGCATCGTCACCACCGGCAAGAGCTACCTCGACGTGCTGCAGGCGCTGGAATACCTCGGCCTGGACGAGCGCGCCTGCCGCGACATCGGCATCCGCGTCTACAAGGTCGGCATGACCTGGCCACTGGAGCCCGAGGGCATCGCCCGCTTCGCCCGCGGCCTGGAAGACATCGTCGTGGTCGAGGAGAAGCGCGCGTTCCTCGAGCGGCAGATGAAGGAACAGTTCTACAACTGGCCGGCCGACTGGGGCCGCCGGCCGAGCATCGTCGGCAAGTACGACGAGGCCGGCGAATGGATCCTGCCGTCCACCGGCGAACTGACCCCGCCGACCATCGCCGGGGTGATCGGCCGGCGCATCCAGCGGTTCTTTACGACCGAATCGATCGAGCAGCGGCTGCGCTGGATGGATGCGAAGGAGGCGGAGATGGCGCTGCCGCGCGCCAACTTCCCGCGCGTGCCGCACTACTGCTCCGGCTGTCCGCACAACACCTCCACGGTGGTGCCCGACGGCTCGCGCGCGCTGGGCGGGATCGGCTGCCACTACATGGTCACGTGGATGGACCGCTCCACCGACACCTTCACCCACATGGGCGGCGAAGGCGTCACCTGGGCCGGGCAGGCGCCATTCACCGACACGCCGCACGTGTTCCAGAACCTGGGCGACGGCACCTACTTCCACAGCGGTTCGCTGGCGATCCGCCAGTCGATCGCGGCCAAGGTCAACATCACCTACAAGATCCTCTACAACGACGCCGTCGCCATGACCGGCGGCCAGCCGGTGGACGGCCAGCTGAGCGTGCCGGACATCGCCTGGCAGATGCGCAGCGAGGGCGTGGACACGATCGTGCTGGTCAGCGACGACATCGCGAAGTGGTCGAAGCACGAGCTGTTCCCGTCGGGCGTCGAGTTCCACGACCGCGCCGAACTGGACGCGGTGCAGAAGCGCCTGCGCGAGGTGAAGGGCACCAGCATCCTGATCTACGACCAGACCTGCGCCACCGAGAAGCGGCGCCGGCGCAAGCGAGGCAAGCTCGAGGACCCGCAGAAGCGGGTGATGGTCAACACCCTGGTCTGCGAAGGCTGCGGCGACTGCGGGCAGAAGAGCTTCTGCGTGTCGGTGCTGCCGAAGGAGACCGAGTTCGGGCGCAAGCGCGAGATCGACCAGTCCAACTGCAACAAGGACTACTCGTGCGTGTCGGGCTTCTGCCCGAGCTTCGTCACCGTGCACGGCGGCAAGCCGCGCAAGGGCCGCAAGGCCGAAGCCGCCGCGCGCCTGGCCGAACTGCCCGAGCCGCAGTTCCGTTCCGCGCTCGAGCAGCCCTGGAACATCCTGATCACCGGCGTCGGCGGCACCGGCGTGGTCACCATCGGCGCCCTGCTGGGCATGGCCGGTCATCTGGAGGGCAAGGGCGCGACCGTGCTCGACCAGACCGGGCTGGCGCAGAAGGGTGGCGCGGTCACCACCCACATCCGCATCGCGCGCACGCCCGAGGACATCCACGCCGTGCGCATTGCCGCCGGCGAGGCCGACCTGGTGCTGGGCTGCGACATGGTCGTGGTCAACGACTACTGGGCGCTGTCGAAGGTCCGCGGCGAGCGCTCGGAAGTGGTGCTCAACACCTACGAGGCGATGCCCGGCACGTTCACCATGCGCCCGGACCTGCACTTCCCGGCCGCCGACATCATCGCCGGGGTGAAGCTGGCGCTGGGCGGACGCGAGCCGCGCCTGCTCGACGCCACCCAGCTGGCCACCGCGCTGCTCGGCGACGCGATCGCCACCAACCTGTTCATGCTCGGCTACGCCTGGCAGCTGGGCCTGGTGCCGGTCTCGCACAGCGCGCTGATGCGCGCGATCGAACTCAACGGCGCCGCGGTGGAGATGAACCAGCAGGCGTTCGCCTGGGGCCGCCTGGCCGCGGTCGATCCGCAGGCGGTGGCGGCGGCCGCCGGGCTGGTCTCCAACCCGGTCACCGCCGACGAGCGCGAGCCCGACGGCCTGCACCAGCTGCCGCCGGGCGACTGGGAAGGCAGCGAATGGGGCAGCACCAGCGCGCCGCGGCCGGTGCGCGGCGAGCGCGAGTGGCGCGGCCTGCCGGCGCACGGCTCGGGCAACGGGACGGCGACCGGCTCGCCGCTGGACGTGGCCACCGGCGACATCGCCGCGCTTCCGCTGGACGACCTGCGCCTGTCGCGCAGCCTCGACGAACTGATCGCGCGTCGTGCGGCGTTCCTCGCCGAGTACCAGAATGCCGCCTACGCGCGCCGCTACACCGGCCTGGTGACGAAGGTGCGCGAGGCCGAATCGGCGAAGGCGCCGGGCAGCACCGCACTGGCCGAGGCCGTGGCCCGCTACGCGTTCAAGCTGATGGCCTACAAGGACGAATACGAGGTCGCACGGCTTTACACCAGCGGCGAGTTCCAGCGCCGCCTGCAGCAGCAGTTCGAGGGCGACTACAGCCTGCGTTTCCACCTGGCGCCCCCGCTGCTGGCGAAGAAGGACGAGCAGGGCCGCCTGCTCAAGCGCGAATACGGACCGTGGGTGTTCACCGCGTTCCGCTGGCTGGCGAAGTTGAAGTTCCTGCGTGGCACTGCGCTCGATCCGTTCGGCCGCACCGCCGAGCGGCGCATGGAACGGCAACTGGTCGCCGACTACTTCGCCACCATCGAAGGCCTGCTGCCGGGACTCGACGCCGGCAGGCTGGCGCTGGCCGCGCAGATCGCCAGCGTTCCCGAACACATCCGCGGCTACGGCCACGTCAAGGACGCGCACCTGCACAAGGCCAAGGCGCGCGAGGCCGACCTGCTGCGCGAATGGGACAACCCGCTGCGGGTGGTGGTGCGCGCGGCTTGATCGCTTCATATTCAGGAGCCCCTCCACCCGCTGCAGGTCGTACTGGAGTCCGGCACATGCCCAGATGCTGTTGGCTGGCACTCCTTATTTTCGCCATCCCCTCCTTTGATGCGGATGCCATCGATCGACTGGAAATCCGGGTCAATCGACTCCAGGGGGTACTCGACCTGGCCATCTCCTACTGTGGTGGCCAAGGCGAGTCCGTCGCACTTCAGAAGCTGCTCGAGTCTGCTGGATACAGAAGCGGCGACCCGCCCGGGGTGATGCTCCGCTTCTGCACGGTCGACATCGGCCAGAATGCCGTCGGCTATCCCGGTCGGCCATTGGCGTACAACACAGGGTGGTCGTCTCCCTGGCAACGCGTCCTCAACGCCAGCGTTGCCAGTTCCGACATGGCCGAATTCCAGGACAGGATTGCCGGCGCATTCACCTTTCCCGAGCAGCAGGCGATCGTGGATGGCCTGCGCTACATGGAGCCGATATACGAGCGGCTGGTCGAAACCGCCATCGGCAGTCGCGGCAAGGAAATGGCTGCCTCGGTTTCCGCGCACATGGACAGGAAGAACGTCCCAGGCTTGATGCGGTCCATCAGCAACCTGTACGCGACACCCTGGCCGGACGACATGCCACTGTGGATCGGACTGTCCCCGATACCTCCCGGGTCCGGAGGATTCTCGGCGACAGCGAACGGGAATGTCGTCCGGAGCTTCATGCCCGTGGATTTCGACAGACCAGACGTCTATGCCAGCGTGATCGCACATGAGTTTTGCCATGTCCTGTACTCGAACATGCCGCTGGATCGGATCGAAGCAATCCAGCATGCATTCTCGGCCTCGGCGTCGCCGAATCGACGCCTGGCCGAAATATGGATGAACGAGGCGCTGGCAACCGCTGCGGGAAACGGCTGGGTCTATCGAGAGCTGACAGGCTCCGAAGACAAGGAGGCCTGGTACGACGATCCGGTTATCGATCCGTATGCGAAGGCGATAGCGCCCGTTGTCTATCGCGCCTTGGATTCCGGAAAGGCACTGGATGCTTCAATGGCGGCGCAGTTCATTGTGGAATTCGATCGAATCCATCCTGACGCATTGAGAAATCCGGCAGTCCTGCTGCCCCATGCGACCATCGTCTCCAATACGGACGCCACTTCGTTGGCATCCATGCGATCGACTTTCGGGCAACAGATCGGCATCCGGCGTCTGGATGCCTTGGCACCGGACGTCGCCGGGAACGCGGAATTGGCGCCGGCCGTCATTCACGTCGACATTTCAGAGACAGATGGCGTTGAGATGAAATGGAGACGAAACCTGCGTGCGGATGGACGGATCGATTTCTCGATCCGGCTCCGCAGCCCGGCCGCATTCGGCGGTGCACTCGCGGCACTGATCACGCGCATCCGCGACAACGAATGGCCCGAGTAGGGCAGTACTTGGTCAACGCCTACAAATGGAAAGGCGAGCTCTTCTGGCACTACCGAGCGATATCGGGAGCAGTGGCTGATCGCTGGCTATCTCGTCCCTCCGACACTTCAGCCCGGTGAAAGCGAACGTCGATCCGCCTAGAACGTGATCGGAACGCGCGTGGTGAAGGTCAGGTCCGGCGTGTCGCGGGTCACGCCCGCACCCAGCGCGACGTTCAACGACACCTTGTCGTTGAACCGATAGGTGCCACCCAGCAGCAGCGTACCCAGCGTCGTGCGCACCGAGCCGGGCACGTCCTCGCCGTTCTGCGTGGTCTTGCCGACCATGCTCTGGTCGTAGCCCAGGCTGATGGAGGCCTTCTCGTTCAGGGCCAGGCCCAGGCCGAGGTTGAAGCCCCAGATGTCGCCCGCCTTCACGTCGCCGAGCGGTTCCTCCTGCCCGCCGAGCACGGTCCGCGAGACGTTCTTGCGCTCGAAGTTGTACAGGTAACTGAAGCTGCCGAAGAATACGACCGGGTCGGAGGGATACAGCCAGGTGACGCCCGGCTGCAGCGCATTGAAGCCGCTGCCCATCGGCAGTTCCAGCGGCAGGCCGGTGCCGGTCGCGTTGGCCACGCAACGGGTCACGCAATCGGTGACCACCTCGAAGATGTCGGTTCCGGTCCGGCTTTTGTAGCGCAGCCATCCCACGTAGAACGCCTTGTCCGGGCCACCGCGGTTGAACTGGTAGCGCGCGGTCATCTCGACGTCGCCCAGGCCGCGTCCATCGGCGTTGAACACACGGTCAAACGCCGAACCGGTGAAGATCTCGCGGCTGACCGTATCGCCGCTGGCGTAGCCGTAGGGCACCTTGAGTTCCAGTTCGGCGCGGTTGCTCAGTCCGTAACGACCGGTCAGAGTGGCGACCGCGGTAGTCGTCTTGACCTGGCGCACGTCGATCAGCCCGATCAGGATCGCCGGGATGACGGTGTAGCCGACCAGCACGACGCGGTCGTTGGCGGTGTAGCCATACTGGAGGGAGGGTTCCAGCACGAACTTGCCCGCCGGCGTGAGCGCGCCGGGCTGGTCGAAAATCTGCGCCACTTCCGGGGGACGCGACTGCGAGCCGGGCGCCTGGCCCACGGGCTCGGGCTCTGCGGTCGACGCGGACGGCTGCGGTGGCGCCTGCGCGACCTGCTCCGCACGCGGGCTCTCCTGCGGCTGCGCGTGGGCCACGCCCAGGCTCAGCGACGGCACCAGCGCCGGCACGGGCGCACCGCGCGCGCGCGCGTTGGCCAGTATTTCCTCGTTCAAGGCGGCCTGCAGTTGCGCCAGGCCCTGGGTCTGTTCGCCCAGGTCACGGCGCAGCTCGTCGATTCTCTGGGTCTGCCGGTTGATCTGGCGCTGCAGCGCATCGAGCCGGGTTTCCGGCGTACTCGCGGCGGCGTCCGGCGCGGCATCCTGCGCCCGGACCTGGCCGCAGGCGAACAGCCCCACCACGACCGCCAGGGTCAGCGGCGTGGCGGCATCGGGCGACTTCCGTTTCATGTCGTTCTCCTTGGCGGCGCGGGTTCGCGGGGAGGTCGGCGTCAGGGCGAACCGGGCATGCGCGTCAACACGTCGCCAAGCGCGCCGTAGGAATTGATCGCCTGGAACACGCCCAACGCGCCGTTGCCCACCTCGACGTTGGTGACCGTGCGGATGTTCTGGTTGTCGAGCGAGTTCTGTATCGCCACGCCACCGGCCACCCGGGCCGGATCGAAGTGATTGTGTTCACCCACCTGGACCACGATGCCCTTGTTGAAATCGGCCAGCGCCTGCGCCTGTCCGGGATCGATATCCGCCACGTCGGGCAGCCGCACCGACACGCGGGCGACGAGCACGTCGTTGACGTAGACGACGCGCTCGATGCCGAACGAGAGCATCTGTCCGGATGGCGTCTGGAAACCGCCGCGCATCGCGTCCAGGCGCGCGGGATCGATCGGTTTCCACTCCCCGCCCAGCGGAATGGAACCGCCGTCCGCAGCCTGCGCCTGCAGCGACGCGGCCGCGCATGCGACCAGCGATGCCAGCAGCAGCCAGCGGCGGGTGCGGTCCATGGCCTCAGATATCCCGGGGACCGCGCCTGGGCGCGGTGATGTTGTACAGCCCGTCGCGCTGGATGCCCATGTCGAGCGGTGCCGGAGGCGCGGTGCGCCAGTCCTCGGGACTATTGAAGCTGGCCTGCTCGCGCCGGTTGTGCACCACGAACAGCACCCGGTTGTCCCACAGCGCCTCGAAGCGCGAACGCGGCATCGCACGCGTGCCCCGCGCCGGATCGCCCAGCAGCACGCGGCCGTTGCGCAAGCCCTTGATCACCACGAAGTGCCGGTAGCCGCGGTCGTTCAGCAGCACGATGGCCGGAACGCCTTCCGCTTCCAGCTTCTCCAGCGGCAGTTCGAAACCGTCCGCCTGGAACCCCTTCGAATCCAGGTAGCGGCGCATGTCCAGCAGCGAGAATCCCTCCTTGCGGATCTTCGCCTGGTCGCCGTTCCGGTACATCTGCATGAAGACGTCGGTCTCGCTGACCGGATGGCGGTACTGGTAGGTCAACAGCGTCGCCGTGGCCGCCGAACCGCAGCTGAAATCGTACTGCTGGGGAACCGTGGTCCGGAAGCGCGCCTCCTTGAGGCTGACCACGTGCACGGTGTAGCTGCCGCCGCCCTGCGGCACGCGGATGTCGGCCTTGGTGGCCCGCGCGCCATCCACGCACGCGAATGCGCACACCAACGCGCCCCACCATGCCAGGCGATCGACGTTCATTGGCCTGGATTGGCGAAGATAACCTGGATGCTCATGCCGTTCTGGATCAGCACGTTGCTTCCGCTGTTCTGGATGACCGTGTTGAGTCCGCTGGCATTGGCGAACGCGCCGTCGTTGATGGAGTTGGAACCGCTGACGACGTGGTCGGCCGTGTTGTCGTGGACGCTTCCGTCCACGGAGGTGTTGCTCTCGTTCGTGTCCTGGCCACCGCGCATGGCCGCCAACCGCCCGAGGTCGACCGGCGTGCCGCCGCCGAGGGTCGATGTGGATGCCAGCAGCGGATGGGCGCGCGCGAGCGCGAGCAACTGCGGCGGCGCCGTGGCCGATGGCGTTGCCGGATCGACGGCGGACGACGGCGCCGCGAGCGCCGGATCGGCGGCGGCGAAGCACGCCAGCACCACCGTCGCGATGCAACGTGAAAGCGATCGGTACGAATGCATGTCACACGCTCCTTCCCGGGCGCGTTCCGGTCGACACGGGCAGGGCGTCCTGCCGTGACGACGGGACGTTTCCTGCTCGTGCGGGATGTGCATCGGGGTCTCCGGGCCCCGATGCACGTCGGAACGCCTGTGGGCCCGTGGCTTGTCTACGGGCCTACGGTCAGGTTGGCCTGCACCGTGACGCCCTGCTGGATCAGCGAAGCGAAGCCGCTGTTCTGCGCGGTCACCATGATGCCTGCCGCCGCCTGTCCAACACTGCTCATGCTGTTGGACATGTCGAAGCTGCCTGCGTTGTTGGCCACCGAGCCACCGGCGCCGGCCGCGCCGCCCGCACCACCGGTGCCGTCGCCACCGGTGTTGGTGCCACCAGTGCCTGCGCCACCAGTACCGGCCGCGGCAACACCATCGCCGCCCGCACCACCGGCACCACCCGCTCCGCCTGCGCCGCCATCGGCGCCGTTGCCGGCGGTGGAGTCGCCATTGGACGCGGTGGACGTGGCACTGCCATTGGTGGCGTCGCCATTGGTCGCGGCACCGCCATCACCACCCGTGCCCGCGGTCGCGGTCAGGCTGCCACCGGCACCACCGGTGCCCGTGCCGGCACCACCGGTGCCGCTGCCGTCGCCCGCGGTGCTCGTGCCGGCACCGCCCGTGCCGGTGCCATCGCCCGCGGTACCCGCGCCACCGGTCGAACTGCTGGCACCACCGGTTGCGCTTGCGCCGCCGGACGTGCCGTTGCCGGCGGTTGCAGATCCTGCACCACCGGTGGCGTCGCCGGCGCCGCGGTCGCGCGCGCGGCCGCCGTTGGCACTGGCGTTGCCGCCGCTTGCACCGTTGTCCTGCGCAGCCGTGGCGCCGCCCACCGAGCCGCTGAGGCCACCAAGTGCCCCACTCGCGCCCCAGCCATCGCCGCCATCGGCACCGGCGTCGCCACCGTTGCCGCTGCCACCGGCGCCACTGCCGTTGCCGTCGGCACCATTGGCGCCGCGGTTGCGATTGGCATCGCCGCCGCTGCCGCCTCTTCCTGCGTACGCATCAGCGACCCAGGCGTCGCCGACGCTGGTCGGTCCGGCCTGCACATCGCCGTTGTTCGCAGTACCGCCACTGCCACCACTGCCACCGCTACCGCCGCTGGCCCCCCTGGCGCCGGCACCACCCCTGCCGTCACCGCCATCGCCGTCGCCGCCCTTGCCATTGGCGCCGAGGGCCAGGCCGCCGTAACCGGCGCCGCCCTTGCCGCCGTTGCCGCCATCGGCACTGCCGTTGTTGGTCGCGACGTTGCCGATGCCATACACGCTCAGTCCCGACACGCTTCCTTCAAGCCGGGTCGTCGCCACGGCCGAGCTGCTGTTGAAGGAGTTCGAGAACGTGGCCGTCGCCGTACCGCCATTGTTGGCCGCCGCCGTACCCTGGCCGTCCGCGTACGCGCTGTAGTCCTCGCTCGATGCTGGCGATTCCTCCTCGGGAGGACTTTCTTGTGCGAAGACCTGCCCCGACAGGCCCAGTCCAAGTACCACGGCTGATGCAATCAAAGTCTTGTTGATGCGCATGTCCACCTCCTAGACGCCACTCCAGGGCTCAAGGGGGGCCCCGAATAAAGTGACGTGGGTCGCATTTTCCTCGCCGATAGTTAAGTGCTCCTAACGTTGGCGGTTAGCTTTTGGTGAATTCGGAGGCCGCTCAAGTATTCAGTGATGCGAGGATCCGCGCGCTGGCCGGCGGTTCGCACGCCTGCCGTTTTTGCCGCGGTGCGACTGCTGTTCAAGCGGCGGATTGCGACATTCTGGAACTGTTTTTTTTACTGGATTGGACAGCGCGTCCGCGCGCACGGCATGCGTTGACGAATCGAACCGCCGCGACGCGACTCCGTGTTCGTCGAACCATGCAAACCGCTCGCGAACGCCACCAGGCGCGTCAATGGCCAGGCCGTCGACGCGCGCCGCACGCACGCCGGCCGTACACGACTGCGCGAACGCGGCGACCGCCGCCGGTGATTGCGCACCGCCGCGGCGATGCGGTGCGGTGGTCACGCCCCGGGCGGGACCGGGCCGGTCGACTGCCGCAGCTGCAGTGCGTAGGGCATGCGCACCATGCGTCCGGCGCTGCGGTCGCGGATGACGTTGAGCAGCTGCACGGTGGCGACCTGGCCCATGTCGCGGGTCGGCTGCTGCACGGTGGTCAGCGCCGGGAAGATCTGCTGCGAGATCGGCGTGTTGTCGAAGCCGCACACCGACACGTCGCGCGGCACGCTCAGGCCGAGCTCGCTGGCCGCGCGCATCACTCCGGCGGCCATGTCGTCGTTGGCGGCGAAGATCGCGGTCGGCCGCTCGTCCAGGCCGAGCAGGTGGCGCCCGGCGGCCAGGCCCGAATCGAACGAGAACTCGCCATCGGCTACCAGCGCCGGGTCGTAGCGCAGGCCGGCGCGGCGCAGCGCGCTGCGGTAGCCCGCCATGCGCCATTCGCTGGCGCCATGGTCGGGATGGCCACGCACGTGGGCGATGCGGCGATGGCCCAGGTCGATCAGGTGCGCCATCAGCTCGCCCACCGCCTCGTGCTCGTCCAGGGTCACGCCGATGCGACCTTCGCGACCCCGCGGCGAAATGCACGAGAACGGAATGCCGCGCTGGTCCAGGCGGTCGAGCAGCACGTCGCTGTCGGTCAGCGGCGGGGTCAGGATCAGGCCGTCCAGGCGCGAGGACACGACCAGCGCGTCGACCGCATCGAGGAAATCCGCGCTGCTGTAGCTGACCGGCTGCATCACCATGCCGTAGTGGTGGCTTTCGCAGGCCTCCACCACGCCGGTGAGGATCTCCATCAGGTAGTTCGGCGACGGGTTGTCGTACAGCAGCGCGACCAGGTAGGAACGGTTGCCGGCCAGGCTGCGCGCGGACGGATCGGGCCGGTAGTTCAGCGCGGCCACGGTCTCGAGGACACGGTCGCGCGTGGCCTCGCGCACGCCCGGCTCGTTGTTGAGCACGCGTGACACGGTCTTCATGGATACGCCGGCCTGTTCGGCGACGTCCTCGATCCTGACCCGCATCAGCTCCTCGCCTGCCGCCTGGGATGGATGGCCCGACTGCTCACCAGAAAACCGCGTACAGCGCGACCAGGATCGCCACCACGCCGAGCGCGGCGACGTTGAAGCCGGCCGAAGTCGCGTATTCCACGTCGTCGGTGCGGATCAGGTCGCTGCCAGCCTTCTGCGGCCGCGTCGCCAGCGACACGATCGCGGCGAGGGCCAGCGCCAGCAGGAACACCAGGCCGACCCGGTCGATGAACGGCAGCGACGGCCAGGCCAGCTTGAGCACCACCGACAGCACGAACGAACCGATCGCCGCGGCCAATGCGCCGGCTTCGTTGGCGCGCTTCCAGAACAGGCCGAGCACGAAGATCACCACGATGCCCGGGGTGAAGAAGCCGGTGTATTCCTGGATGTACTGGAAGGCCTGGTCGAAGCTGCCCAGCAGCGGCCGCGCGGTCAGGATCGCCAGCACCACCGCCATCACCGCGGCGATGCGACCCACGCGCACCAGGTGCGGCTGGTCGGCCTGCGGCCGCGACTTGGCATAGAAGTCCAGGGTGAAGATCGTGCCGATCGAATTGATCTTGGATGCCAGCGAGGCGACGATCGCCGCGACCAGCGCGGCGAACACCAGGCCGAGGATGCCGCTCGGCAACAGCCGCATCATCGTCGGATAGGCCTGGTCGGGCTTGGCCAGCTCCGGCGCCAGCACCACCGCCGCGATACCCGGCACCACCACCACCAGCGGCATCAGCAGCTTCAGGAACGCGGCGAACACCACGCCCTTCTGCGCCTCGCGGATGTCCTTGGCCGCCAGCGCGCGCTGGATGATGTACTGGTTGAAGCCCCAGTAGCTGATGTTCATGATCCACATGCCGCCGATCAGCACGCTGATGCCCGGCAGGTCTTTGTAGAACGGGTTGTCCTTGCTGAGGATCATCTCGAAGTGCCCGGGATGGGCGTTCCACAGCTGCGAGAAGCCGGCCGAAATGCTGCCGCCGCCGATCTGGCCCAGGGTGATCGCAGTGACCATCAGGCCACCCATCACCAGCAGGGTGACCTGGACGATGTCGGTCAGCGCGACCGCCTTCAGTCCGCCGTACAGCTGGTAGCCCAACGCGAACACGCCCAGCAGCACCAGCGCCAGCATCTGGTCCATGCCGGTGACCTGGGCTACGGCGATCGAACCCAGCCACATGATCGAGGTCAGGTTCACGAACACGTACAGTCCCAGCCAGAACACGGCCATCAGTGTGCGGATGCGCGTGCCGTAACGTTCCTCGAGGAACTGCGGCATCGTGTAGATGCGGTTGCGCAGGAAGATCGGCAGGAAGAACTTGCCGACGATCAGCAGCGTGGCCGCGGCCATCCATTCGTACGAGGCGATCGCCAGGCCGATCGCATAGCCCGAGCCGGACATGCCGATGATCTGCTCGGCGGAGATGTTCGCGGCGATCAGCGAGGCGCCGATCGCCCACCACGGCAGTGACTTGCTGGCCAGGAAGTAGTCGCTGGCTGACTTCTGGTGGCCGGCCTTCTCGCGCGAGACCCATTGGGCCAGGGTGAAGATGCCGGCCAGGTAGGCGAGCACGATCACCACATCCAGTGTTGCCAGCTGTGTTGCCTGTTGCATCTATCCACTCCCCCGTCGCCAACCGTCGCCATGGGGAGGGCGCGGCCCGCCGCGCGCGCCGCGGGGCGCACGCTACGGTCCACTGTCCGCTCCGCGCCGCCACCCTCCCGGGGCGGCGCGGATCGTGCGCGTGCTGCGCCGCTTACTGCGCCGCGGTCGGGCAGGCCAAGGTGTGTTCGGCCTCGCTCACTGCACCGATCGCCACGCGCGAGACCGACAACGTCGCCGCCGCGTCGCTGCGCAGGTTCAGCAGCGTGTCGAGCTTGGCGGTATCGGCGCCCGATGCGGCCAGGCACTTCAGCGGGATGCCCAGCGTGGTCCACTTGCCGGCAGGCAGCGCGGCGAGCGTGTCGCGCAGTGGCAGCGGCTTGCCGGCACCGGCGCTGGCGCTGATCGAACCGCTGGCCGGCACCGCGTCCGGACGCAGGGTCAGCACCAGCAGCAGGTCGCCGTTGGTTTCGCGGGCCAGTTCCAGCGGCGGCTCGGCGTGGATCGCGGCAGTAGCCGGCTGCGCACCCGACCAGGTCAGGCGGCGCGCATCTTCCTGCCGCTCGTGGTCGACCGCGGTCACCGCCAGGCTGTTGTCGGCCAGCGCCACCGGCACGGTGGTGACGGCGGTGGCCGCGCCCGCGCCTTCCAGCTTCAGCGACAGGCCCGGGGCGAGCTGGCCGCGGGCGAAGTACACGCCGGCCGGTGCGGCCAGGCCGACGATGCCGGAGTCTTCCGGCAGCGGCGCCAGGTCGCCCTTGTCGGCGTAGGTCAGGCCGTAACCGAAGGCGAACAGCGGATCGTGGCCCGGCTTGTTGACCGCCGCGTCGATCGCATTGCGCGGCCAGGAGAAGCTGAGCTTGCCCTTGAAGTCGTGGTTGACGCTGCCGTCGGCCTTGCGCAGCAGCACGTCGGCCACGCCGGCGCCTTCGGAACCCGGCAGCCACGCGGCGACGAAGGCGTCGGCGGCGTTGATCTCGCGGTTCATCCACAGCGGGCGGCCGCTGAGGAACACGGCCACCACCGGAATGCCGTCGGCCTTGAGCTTGCGGATCAGCTCCAGGTCGCTGTCGTTGCCCGGCTTGAACAGCAGGTTCTGGATGTCGCCCTGGAACTCGGCGTAGGGCTCCTCGCCGAACACCACCACGGCCACGTCCGGCTTGGCCTTGTACTTGCCGTCGGCGGCCAGTTCCGCCTTGCCGCCGGCGTCCTTGATCGCACCGGACAGGCCTTCCCAGATCGTGGTCGCATTCGGGAAGTCGGCACGGGTGGTGCCGGTGCCCTGCCAGGTCAGGCTCCAGCCACCGACCTGCTTGCTCATGTTGTCGGCGCCGTCGCCGGCGACCAGCACGCGCTGGTTGGCGCGCAGCGGCAGGATCGCGCCCTGGTTCTTCAGCAGCACCAGCGATTCGCGCACCGCCTCGCGGGCGACTTCGCGATGCTCCGGCGCGCCGAGCAGCTCGAACTTGCCACCGAGCGCGCGCTGCGACGGCTTGGGCGCGTCGAACAGCTTCATCTGGAACTTGACCCGCAGGATCCGGCGCACGGCGTCGTCCAGGCGCGCCATCGACAGGGTGCCGTCCCTGGCCGCGGCCAGGGTGGTCTCGTACATGCCCTTCCAGCTGTCCGGCGCCATCGCCATGTCCAGGCCGGCGACGAAGGTCGCGGGGCAGTTGTCCTTGGTGCAGCCCGGGATCTGGCCGTGGCCGTTCCAGTCGCCGACGACGAAGCCGCCGAAGTTCATCCGGTCCTTCAGCACGTCGGTCAGCAGCGGCTTGTTGCCGTGCATCTTGACGCCGTGGAAGCTGTTGAACGAGGCCATCACCGACTGCGCGCCGGCCTCGATCGCGGTCTTGTAGCCGGCCGCGTGCACGTCGCGCAGCTCGGCCTCGCTGACCACGGTGTCGCCCTGGTCGCGGCCGTTGGTGGTGCCGCCGTCGCCGACGAAGTGCTTGACCGACACCATCACGTGGTGGTCGTCGAGGAATTCCGGCGAGCCGACCTTGCCCTGCAGGCCTTCGACCATGGCCTTGGCGAAATCGGCCACCACCTGCGGGTTCTCCGAGTAACCCTCGTAGGCGCGGCCCCAGCGCACGTCCTGCGGCACCGCCACGGTCGGCGCGAACGCCCACTCCATGCCGGTGGTGCGGGTCTCCAGCGCGGTGATCTCGCCGATCTTGCGCAGCAGCTCGGGGTTGCGGGTGGCGCCGAGGCCGACGTTGTGCGGGAACAGAGTTGCGCCCACGACATTGCTCTGGCCGTGCATCGCGTCGATGCCCCAGATCACCGGGATCGCCTTGCCGCCGCCGGAGGTGTCCATCGACGCCTCCCAGAACGCGTCGGACACGGCCAGCCATTGCGCCGGGGTCGCGTTGTACTTGCCGCCCGGGTCGGAACTGCCGCCGGCCAGGATCGAGCCGAGCCGGTACTTGCGCACGTCGTCCGGGGTGATCGAGGCGATGTCGCCCTGGATGATCTGGCCGACCTTCTCTTCGAGGGTCATGCTCGCGAGCAGCTCGTCGATGCGCTTTTCCAGCGCCGGATCGGCGGGCAGCGGCCAGTTCAGTTCCGGCCACTGGTCCGGATGGATGGTGCCGTCGGCCGCCGCGGTGGCGGCGGTCGCCGGCGCGGCCGGTGCATCGGCCGGTGCCGGCGCGCGGTTGCAGGCGGCCAGCACGGCCACGGCCAGCGACGCGGCCAGCAGGTTGCGGATGCGAACGGCGGGCGCGGGTGCGCCGGCATGGATGCTCATCGGTATTCCCTCCGGTGGGTCTGGAGCGCCCACATCCCCGGGGCGCCGTGCGACAGTGACGGGCGCAGAGGCTTGGTCAGGAATGGCAGCGCTGTCAACCGAAGGCCGCCGGAAAGGCGCCTTCGATCCTCACCCCGACGTCGCCTCGCCGTCCAGCCGGCAACAGCCGGGCACCGCAAAACCGCGCTGCGGCAGTCGATTGCCCGGTCCGGCCCGCCGCGGCGACGGGGCCAGACGCCGGCGCGGGCCGGGGCCGAAGCTGCTGCATCGCAACAGCTGATTTGCGGCGCAGGGATCGGCTCCGGCAGCAACCGGAAGGCGACCACCGCCCGGCTGATCGCCGCCCCCGGCCGGACCATCGGCACGGCGCCGCCGCGGCCGGCCTTCCGGTCCGGCCGGCTTCCGAACCTGCGCCGTCCCTCTCTATAATCGACGCCCGCTGTGGCCGGCCGCGCCACTCGCCATAGGATGCGATGTGCGTAACTACGACCTGGAATTCCTGAAGCGCTTTTCGATGGTGATCGGCCTGTTGGCCCTGGTCACCCTGGGCCTGATCCTGCTGGCCAGGCACCTGCATAACCGCCTGCCCCCCGAGATCTCGCCGACCGCGGTCCGGCGCACGGCCGAGCGCATCCACCCGGCCGGCGCGGTCTATGCCGGCAGCACCGGCGCCGCCGCCCAGGCCGCCGCGGCCGCGGCGGCCGCCGCCAAGGCTTCCGCGCAGGTCGCCTACGGCGGCACCACCGATGGCTCGGTGGTCTTCCAGAACCTGTGCAGCGCCTGCCACGGCAGTGGCGTCGGCGGCGCGCCGACCCTGGACCACTCGCATTGGGATGCGCGCATCGCCCAGGGCACCGAGACCCTGCACAAGCACGCCATCGAGGGCTTCACCGGCACCGCCGGGGTGATGCCGCCGAAGGGCGGCAACCCGGCGCTGACCGACGAACAGGTCAAGGCGACGGTCGACTGGATGATCGCCAACCTGAAGTAAGGCGCCTCAGCACCGTGCCAACGCCGCCTCCGGGCGGCGTTGTCGTTTCCACCCTCCGTTCCTCCCATCGAAAGACTGCCATGCACCGCCGTACCCCTGCGCGCGTCCTCCTCGCCCTGCTGCTCGCCGCCACGCCGCTCCTGGCCGTCGCCGAGGCAGGACCCCGGCTGGCGATCGGGCAGGTGCGGGGACCCGGGCCTTCCAGCCCGATGCTGGGCAAGGCGGTCGTGGTCGAGGGCATCGTCACCGCCGACTTCCGCGAGGGCCTGGGCGGCTTCTTCCTGCAGGACGACGGCGATGGCGATCCGGCCACCCCTGACGCGATCTTCGTCCAGCTGGCGGCCGATCCGGCGCCCGAAGACAGCGATCCGGTGCGCGTCGGCAGCCGCGTGCGCATCGAAGGCACGGTCGCCCAGGATGGCGAGCGCGACGACGCCCGCAGCGTGCTGGTCCCGTCGGCGATCGAACTGAAGCGGCGCGAAGACCTGGAGCGCATCACCCGGCCACGGCTCGCCGCGGCCCCGGCCGACTGGCAGCCGCTGGACGGCATGCGCGTGCGCATCGACGCACCGCTGACCGTCACCGGCAGCGACGCGCTCGGCCGCTATGGCGAACTGGCCGTGTCCTTCGATGGCCGCCAGTGGCAGCCCAGCGAACTGGCGCGTCCGGGCACGGCCGGACACGCCGCGCTGGCCGCCGCGAACGCACGGCAGCGGCTGCTGCTGGACGACGGCAGCGCGCAGCGCGATCCGGCGCAGGTCGGCTACCTCGCCGGCGCCCCCACCCCGCGCGTCGGCAGCGTGGTCCACGGCGCCGAAGGCATCGTCGAGCGGCGCCACGGCGGCTGGCGCCTGCAGCTGGTCGCCGCGCCGCGGATCGAGGCCGCGACCCGCCCGTCCGCGCCGCAGGTGCCGGGCAACGTACGCGTGGCTGCGTTCAACCTCGAGAACCTGTTCGACGGCGACGGCCACGGCGGCGGCTTCCCGACCGAGCGCGGGGCGAAGACGCCGCAGGCGCTGGCGGCGCAGCTGGCCAAGCTGGTCGCCACCATCCGCGGCCTGGACCCGGACGTGGCCGCGCTGATGGAGCTGGAGAACGACGGCTACGGCGAGGACTCCAGCCTGGCCCTGCTGGTGCGCGAGCTCAACGCCGACGGCGCGCACTGGCGCTACGTCGACGCCGGCCGCGGGCCGGGCACGGACACGATCCGGGTCGGCATCATCTACCGCGACGAGCGGCTGGTCGCGCGCGGCAAGCCGGCGGTGCTGGAAGGCGGCCCGTTTGGCGAGCGCAGCCGCGTGCCGCTGGCACAGGCGTTCAAGCGCCGCGGCGGCGGCGAGGAGTTCGTGGTCGTCGCCAACCACCTCAAGTCCAAGGGCTGCAGCGAAGCCGAAGGTGCCGACCTCGACCGCAAGGACGGCCAGGGCTGCTGGAACGCGCTGCGCCTGGATTCGGCGCAGCGGCTGCATGCGTGGCTCACGTCCGCGCCGCTGGGCAAGGGCCGCGAACGCATGGTCATCCTCGGCGACTTCAACGCCTACGCGATGGAAGACCCGGTGCGCTGGCTGCGCGAGGAAGGCGGCTGGACCGATGCGTTCGTCGCCGCCGGCGTCGAGCGGCCCTACAGCTACGTCTATTCGGGCCAGAGCGGGCGCCTGGACCACGCGCTGCTGAGCCCGGCGCTGGTGCCGCACCTGCGCGGCGCGGCCGAATGGCACGTCAACGCCGACGAGCCCGACGACGCCGGTTATGCCGGCCGCAACGTGCCCGGCCCGTGGCGCAGCTCCGACCACGATCCGCTGCTGCTGGGCTTCGACCTGTAAGCGGCGGCGCGCCCGGAGATCGTGGCGCGCGCGCCGGCATCGCTCGCAACCGGCACCGGTGTCTCCACGCCGCCCTCGTCCCGGCGCAGGCCTGGACCCGGCATCTTCCGATCAGGCATCAACCCTCGCGAATGCGCGGGCCATAAAGCGCCGGATCCGACCGGCGTGGACGTCGCGTGCATCGATGCAGCACGCCATGGCGGGACACCGGGTCCCGGCCTGCACCGGGACGACGGCGGTGAATAGGATCCGCGGAAGAGCCGGGTGCGGACGCACGCGCGTCGCAGTCAGCCCGCGCCGCCGTGCAGGTAGTCGAGGCTGACCTGCAACAGCGCGCGCAGGCCGACGTCCAGCGACTTCTCGTCGAGCAGGAACTCCGGCGAGTGGTTGCCCGGCGCGGTGGCCGGATCGATCCCCGGCGTGGTCGAGCCGACGAAGAAGAACATCGCTGGCGCCTTCTGCCCGTACAGCGAGAAGTCTTCCGAGCCCATCTGCAGCGGTGGCTCGAACACGTTGTCCGCGCCGACCACCGCCTGCAGGCTGGGCAGCATCTTCGCGGTCAACGCCGGATCGTTGATGGTGACCGGGTTGCCCTCGCTGTCGGGAACCTTGGCCTCGACCCTGGCGCCGTGCGCGGCGGCCACGTGTTCGGACACGTTGCGAAGGTCGGCGAAGATCTTCTCGCGCATGCCCTCGTCGAAGGTGCGGATGGTGCCGATCAGCTCGACGTCGTCGGGGATGATGTTGTAGCGGATGCCGCCCTTGATCGCGCCGAAGGTCACCACCGCCGGCAGCTTGGCCAGGTCGGTGCGGCGGCTGACAATCGTCTGCGCGGTGCCGACCAGGTCGGCGGCGGCGACGATCGGATCGATCCCGCCCCACGGCCGCGAGCCGTGCGTCTGCCGGCCGATGACCTTGATGCTGAAGCGGTCGGAGGCGGCCATCAGCGGGCCACCGCGCACCGCGATCTGACCGGCCGGCACGCTCGAGAACACGTGCAGGCCGAACACCGCATCCGGCCTGAAGCCGTCGAACAGGCCCTGCGCCAGCATCATCGACGCGCCGCCGTCCTCGTCGGCCGGCGGGCCTTCCTCGGCCGGCTGGAACACCAGCATCACCTCGCCAGGCAGGGTGTCGCGCATTGCCACCAGCGCCTTGGCCACGCCGAGCAGGATGCCGGTATGTGCGTCATGGCCGCAGGCGTGCATCACCCCGACCGTCTCGCCGCGGAACTGCGCGGTGGCCTTCGACGCGAACGGCAGGCCGGTGCGCTCGGCCACCGGCAGCGCGTCCATGTCGGCGCGCAGCGCGATCCTCGGTCCCGGCTTGCCGCCCTTGATGACCGCAACCACGCCGTGGTGGGCGATGCCGGTCTTCGGCTGCAGGCCCATCTTCCGCAGCTCGTCGGCGACCACCTTCGCGGTGCGCTCCTCGCGGTTGGACAGCTCCGGGTGCTGGTGGAAGTCGCGGCGCCAGTCGATCACCTGCTGCTGCAGCTGCCTGGCCGCGGCCACCACCTCGGGGCGTTGCGCGGTGTCGGCACGCGCGGGTCCGGCCAGGTCGAGGGCCAGGGCGCAAGCCAGCAGGGACATGCGCGACAGGGGCATGCGGGAACGGACGGCCAATGACATCGCGCGACTCCTGGGAATGGTGCGTCGATGCTAACGGTTGCGACGCGCGCTGCGGCGGCCGTCCCCTAGAATGGCCGGGCACGCCCCGTGTTTCGCGCCGGCGTTGTCTTCCTTGCCGGTGTCCGATGCACGATCTCGCCCTGCAGCTGATGCTGCTGCTGTTCCTCGCCGCGCTGCTGGCCGGTTTCATCGATTCGATCGCCGGCGGCGGCGGCATGATCACCCTGCCGGCGATGCTGATCGCGGGCATCCCGCCGCTGCAGGCGCTGGGCACGAACAAGCTGCAGTCGCTGTTCGGCTCGGCCTCGGCCAGCTGGTCGTATGCGCGGCATGGCCATGTCGACCTGCGCGCGCAGTTGCCGATGGCGCTCACCGCCGCGGCCGGCGCGGTGGCCGGGGCGCTCGCCGCCACCGTCGTCCCCGGCAGCTGGCTGCGCGGGGGGCTGCCGTTCCTGCTGGTCGGCATCGCCCTGTATTTCGCGCTCAAGCCGGACATCGGCGCGGTCGAGCGCCACCACCGGATCAGTCCGCGCGTGTTCGGCCTGACCTTCGTCCCGGCGATCGGCTTCTACGACGGCGTGTTCGGCCCGGGCACCGGTTCGTTCCTGATGCTCGGCTTCGTCGGCCTGGCCGGCTTCGGCCTGCTCAAGGCCACCGCGCACACCAAGTTCCTCAACTTCGGCTCGAACGTGGGCGCGTTCGCCGTGTTCCTGGCCGGCGGTGTAGTCCTGTGGAAGGTCGGCCTGGTGATGGGCGCCGGCCAGTTCCTCGGCGCGCAGGCCGGCTCGCGCTTCGCGATGCGCCATGGCACCCGGGTGATCAAGCCGCTGCTGGTGACGGTCTCGCTGCTGCTGGCGCTGAAACTGCTCGCCGATCCGGCGCATCCACTGCGGCAGTGGCTGGGGCTGTGATCGCCCCGCCACCACCTGCGCCCATCAACGCGGGTCAGCGATCGATCGTGCCGATCGAGGCCGCCGGGTAACGCGCACCGGCCGCCACGTCCACCGGGAAGATCGCGTCCACCGACGCAAGCTCGGCCGGCGTCAGCACCACATCCAGCGCCGCCAGGTTTTCCTCGAGGTAACGGATCCGCTTGGTGCCCGGGATCGGCACCAGGTCCTCGCCCTGGGCCAGCACCCAGGCCAGCGCCAGCTGCCCGGCGCTGATGCCGCGCGCCGCGGCCATCGCCCGCACCTGTTCGACCAGCCGCAGGTTGCGGGCGAAGTTGTCGCCCTCGAACCGCGGCGCATGGCGCCGGTAATCGTCGGCATCAAGATCCTCGACCGAGCGGTACGCGCCGGTCAGGAAGCCGCGCCCCAGCGGCGAGTACGGCACGAAGCCGATGCCCAGTTCGCGCACGGTCGCCAGCACGCCGTTCTCCTCCGGCTCGCGCGACCACAGCGAATACTCGGTCTGCAGCGCGGTGATCGGGTGCACCGCATGCGCACGACGGATGGTGGCCGGCGCCGCCTCGGACAGGCCGAGGTAGCGGACCTTGCCCTGCTCGACCAGTCGCGCCATCGCGCCCACGGTGTCCTCGATCGGCACCGCCGGATCGACGCGATGCTGGTAGTAGAGATCGATATGGTCCACGCCCAGCCGCTTCAGGCTGGCCTCGCAGCTGGCCTGCACGTACTCGGGCCGGCCGTTGACCCCGCGCGCCTGCGGATTGTCGGCCGTGCCCATGACGATGCCGAACTTGGTCGCCAGGAACACCTGCTGCCGACGCCCGGCGATCGCCTTGCCGACCAGCACCTCGTTGGTATGCGGGCCGTACATGTCGGCGGTGTCGAGCAGGGTCACGCCCAGGTCGAGCGCGCGATGGATCACGGCGATGGCGTCGGCGTCCTCGCCGCGGCCGCCGTAGAACGCGCTCATGCCCATGCAGCCCAGGCCGAGGGCGGAAACGTGCGGGCCGTTGCGGCCGAGGGTGCGGGTCTTCATGGCGGGCTCCTGTCCGGGGAAAGAAGAGGCGCCAGCGCGCCTCAGCGGAACACGACGGTCTTGTGTCCGTTGAGCAGGATACGGTGCTCTACATGACGGCGGACTGCACGCGCCAGCACCTGCGACTCGATGTCGCTGCCGACCCGGACCAGGTCGCGCGGGGTCATCGCATGGTCAACGCGGGCGATGTCCTGCTCGATGATCGGACCTTCGTCCAGGTCCGGGGTCACGTAGTGCGCGGTGGCGCCGATGATCTTGACCCCGCGCGCGTGCGCCTGGTGGTACGGCTGGGCGCCCTTGAAGCTGGGCAGGAAGCTGTGGTGGATGTTGATCGCGCGCCCGGCCAGCGCCTCGCACAGGCGCGGCGAGAGGATCTGCATGTAGCGCGCCAGCACCACCAGGTCGACCCGCTCGCGCCGGATCAGGTCGATCAGCGCCTGCTCCTGCTCGTCCCGGTTGGCCGCGTCCACCGGCACGTGGTGGAACGGCACGCCGTAGGACCGCGACAGCGCGGCATAGTCGGTGTGGTTGGACGCGACCGCGGCGATGTCCACCCGCAGCTGGCCGCTGTGCGCGCGGAACAGCAGGTCGTTGAGGCAGTGGCCCTGCTTGCTGACCAGCACCAGCAGGCGCGCGCGGCGGCGCGCGTCGTGGATCTTCCACTCCATTTCGAACTCGCCGGCCAGCTGGCCGAAGCGCTCGAGCAGCGCCGGCAACGCGTCGGCCGCCGGCAGCTCGAAATGCACGCGCAGGAAGAAGCGGCCGGTCTCTTCGTCGCCGTACTGCTGGGCGTCGACGATGTTGCAGCCTTCGCCGAACAGCAGTGCGGAAACGCGGTAGACGATCCCGGTGCGGTCCGGGCAGGAAAGGGCGAGGATGTGGTCGTGGCGCATAGGTGCGCCATGGTAGGCGAGCCCGCCCGCGCGCGCAGGCACGGTTGCAGCTGATACGGCCACGCGCTCGGCGCCGGGTGGTGTCCTATCGGGCGAACACGCCGCGTGCGGCCTGCGGTTCGCAGCGCAGGAACTGCGGCGCCGGCACCAGCGTGGCGCCCAGCTCGGCCGCCGCGTGCCACGGCCAGCGCGGGTCATAGAGGATGCCGCGGGCCAGCGCGATCGCATCGGCGCGCCCTTCGGCCAGCACCGCCTCGGCCTGCCGCGGCTGGGTGATCAGGCCGACCGCGATCACCGGCATCGCCACCTGGGCCTTGATCGCCTCGGCGAACGGCACCTGGTAGCCGGGCACCGCGTCGATCTTCTGCCTCGGATCCAGGCCGCCGCTGGACACGTGGATGAACTGGCAGCCGCGCGCGTCCAGCGCGCGCGCCAGGGCGATGCTCTGGCCGATGTCCCAGCCGCCGTCGACCCAGTCGCTGGCCGAGATCCGCACGCCGACCGCGATCTTCTCCGGCACCGCGGCACGCACCGCGTCGAACACGCGCAGTACCAGCCGCATGCGGTTCTCCAGCGAACCGCCATATTCGTCGTCGCGCACATTGCTCAGCGGCGACAGGAACTGGTGCAGCAGGTAGCCATGCGCGGCGTGGATCTCGATCAGGTCCAGGCCCACGCGCACGGCGCGGCGTGCGGACTCGGCGAATTCGGCGACCAGCGCGTCGATCCCGGCCGCGTCCAGCGCCTGCGGCATGCCGTAGCCGGCATCGAACGGCAATGCCGAAGCCGAGACCGTGGTCCAGCCGTCGGGCTGGTCGGCAGGGATCGCGCCACCGCCTTCCCACGGCCGCGGCGTGGACGCCTTGCGCCCGGCATGGGCCAGCTGGATGCCCAGCGGCATCGGCGACCAGCGCCGCACGCTGGTCACCAGCGCCTTCAGCGCCGCCTCCTGGTCGTCGTTCCACAGGCCCAGGTCGGCATGGCTGATCCGCCCGCGCGGCTCGACCGCGGTCGCTTCCAGGATCAGCAGGCCGGCGCCGGACAGGGCGAGGTTGCCGAGGTGGATGTGGTGCCAATCGGTCACGCAGCCGTCGTGCGCCGAGTACTGGCACATCGGGGCGATGACAATCCGGTTGGACAGCTCGAGCGGACCGAGCGACAGCGGCGAGAACAGCAGGCTCATGGGGACGTGCACCGGTGCAAAGAAGGCATTGCAGCGCGCGCGGCGGCGCGCATCAACACTGCCGCTGGATCACTGCGTCGTGGCGTGCCCGTGCAGTCCGGCGAGCGCCTTCACGCAATCGGCTTCGATCTTCAGCGACAGCAGGCCATCGGCACGGGTCCGGCCGAGATTGAGCGCGGCCAGCGGCAGCCCGGCCTCGGCCGCCATCCGCGCGAAGCGGAAGCCCGACCAGACCATCAGCGAGGAACCGACCACCAGCATCGCGTCGCTGCGCCGCAGGTGCGCCATCGCCGCCTCGACCCGCGCGCGCGGCACGCTCTCGCCATAGAACACCACGTCCGGCTTGAGCATCCCGCCGCAGGCCTCGCACGCGGGCACGTCGAAGCCGGAGAAATCCACGCCGTCCAGGTCGGCGTCGCCGTCCGGCGCGACCGCGGCCACGTGCCGCTCCCAGCCCGGATTGCGCGCAAGCAGCACCTGCTGCAGCTGGGCGCGCGGGGTCCGCGCCCCGCAGCCCAGGCACGCCACCTGGTCGAGGCGGCCGTGCAGGTCGATCACCCGCGTGCTGCCGGCCTGCTGATGCAGGCCGTCGACGTTCTGGGTGACCAGCGCCTCGATCCGGCCGTCCGCTTCCAGCGTCGCCAGCGCGCGATGGGCCGGATTGGCGCGCGCGGCGGCGAAGCGCGGCCAGCCGGCAAGGCTGCGCGCCCAGTAGCGGCGGCGGGTCGCCGCCTCGCCGGTGAAGGCCTGGAACGTGACCGGCTGCGCCCGTTTCCAGCCGCCTTCGGCGTCGCGGTAGTCGGGGATGCCGGAGGACGTGCTGCAGCCGGCGCCGGTGAGCACGAACAGGCGGCGATGGCGCGCGACGAAGTCGCGCAACGCCGCCACCGGAGCGGCGCCGGTGGGGAACGCGGCAGATGAGGCGATATCCATAGCCTCATTGCATGGGGCCATGCAACGCGTGCGCAAGTGCCGGCGTGCGTGGCCCGCCGCGTCCGCTGACAGCGTTGTCTGATATCGCCGTCACCGGGCGCGCGCTACCATCGCGGCCCATCTGCCCATCGCACAGGAAGCTTCCATCGTGTCGATCAACCAGGAACAGAAGGACCGCATCGCCTCCGGACAGGGTTTCATCGCCGCGCTCGACCAGAGCGGCGGCAGTACGCCCAAGGCGCTCAAGCTGTACGGCATCGACGAATCCGAATATTCCGGCGACGCGGAGATGTTCGCGCTGGTGCACGCGATGCGCGCGCGCATCGTCACCAGCCCGGCATTCACCGGCGATCGCGTGCTCGGCGCGATCCTGTTCGAGCGCACCCTCGACGACAGCTTCGGCGGCCAGGACGCGGCCCGCTACCTGTGGGAGACCAAACGCGTCGTCCCGTTCCTGAAGATCGACAAGGGCCTGGCCGACGAGGCCGATGGCGTGCAGATGCTCAAGCCGATCCCCGGCCTGGCCGAACTGCTTGCGCGGGCCAAGGCCAAGGGCGTGTTCGGCACCAAGGAGCGCTCGGTGATCAAGGCCAACAACCCGGGCGGTATTGCTTCCGTGCTCGACCAGCAGTTCGCGTTGGGCCGGCAGGTGCTCGACGCCGGGCTGGTGCCGATCATCGAGCCGGAAGTGGACATCAAGGCGCCGGACAAGGCCGCCATCGAGGTCGAACTGAAGAAGGGACTGCTGGCCAGGCTGGACACGATCGACCCGGCCACGCCGGTGATGCTCAAGCTGACCCTGCCGAGCGTGGACGGCTACTTCCGCGAGCTGGTGGAGCATCCGTCGGTGCTCAAGGTGGTGGCGCTGTCGGGCGGCTACAGCCGCGACGAGGCCAATGCGAAACTGGCCCGCAACCCCGGCGTGATCGCCAGCTTCAGCCGCGCCCTGACCGAAGGGCTGAGCGCGCAGCAGAGCGACGCGCAGTTCGACCAGGCGCTCGACGCGGCGATCGAGTCGATCTACCGCGCTTCGATCGCCTGAGCACGCGCGGTCGCGCATGCCGGTGCACCCGCACCGGCATTCATGGTCGAATTGGCGCATCCGCGAACGGAACCTGCGATGCCCACCTTTCCCGACACCACCGCGCTGGTCGTGGTCGACGTGCAGCCCGACTTCATGCCCGGCGGCTCGCTGGCCTGCCACGAAGGCGATGCCGTCGTTCCCGGTATCGACGCGCTACTGCGCGCACGCCGCTACCGCACCGTGGTCGCCACCCAGGACTGGCATCCGGCCGGCCACGCCTCCTTCGCCAGCACCCATCCGGGGCGGCGGCCGTTCGAGTCGATCGAGCTGCACGGCCATCCGCAGACGCTGTGGCCGGACCATTGCGTGCAGGGCACGCCCGGCGCGGCGCTGGACCCGCGCGTGGACTGGACCGCGCTCGACCTGGTGTTGCGCAAGGGCAGCAACCCGCAGGTCGACTCCTACAGCGGTTTCCGCGAGAACTTCGGCCCCGGCGGTATCCGCCCGCCGACCGGCCTGGCCGGCTGGCTGCGCGAGCGCGGCATCGGCGAAGTCCACGTCTGCGGCCTGGCCCGCGACTACTGCGTGCTGTGGACCGCGCAGGACGCGGCGGCGGCCGGTTTCGGCGTCCGCTTCCTCTGGGAGCTGACCCGCCCGGTCACGCCGGCCGGTGACGCGCCCACCCGCGAAGCGCTGCTGGCCGCCGGCGTCGCCATCGACGCCTGAGTCCGGGGCCGGCGTCCGGGCAGCGGCCGCTCAGCAGGCCGCTGCTAGGCTGGTCGGATCATGAGTACCGAGCACGCTCCCCTGCCGTCGGTGATCGCCGACGATCCGCCGCCCGTCCCGCCCGAGCCGCCGTTGCCCAGCGACTGCTGCGAAAGCGGCTGCCCGATCTGCGTGCACGACCTGTACGCGCAGGAACTCGACGCTTACCGCCAGGCGCTGGCCGACTGGCTGCGCCGCCACCCCGGCGCCAGCTGAGGTGCCCGTCGCGGGCCGATGTCGGCCCGGTGACGTCAGGCCGGTGGCGTTGCCGCCGGTGCCGCGCTCGCCGGCAGCGGCGGCACCGGCGTCGGCCGGCCCAGCGGATCGAGCGCGATCATCACGAAGTGGCCGCGCGTGCACAGCTTGCGCTCGCCGGTGAGCAGGTTCTCGGTGATCACCTCGACGTCCACGCTCATCGAGCTGCGCCCGACCTTGACCAGTTGCGCCACCACCTCGACCAGGTCGCCCTTGTGGATCGGCTGGTTGAAGTCGACCTGCTCGGAACGCGCGGTGACGACTGTGCTGCGCGCGTAGCGCGATGCGGCGATGAACGAGGCCATGTCCATCCACGCCAGCGCCTGGCCACCGAACAGCGTGCCGAGGTGGTTGGTGTGGTCGGGGAAGACCATGTGCAGCAGCCGCGCCTCGGTCGGACGGGTCTCGATGTTGGGGACTTCGGACATGGCGCGCTCCTGCATGCGTGGTACCTCCCGCCGGCAGCGTAGCGCATGCGCTTCACCGGGGGCGCGTACGCACGTGCCATCCGTCGCTGCGCGCCGGGCTCAGACGTCGAACGCGAGCAGGTCCAGCCCGGTCGCCGCACGCACCACGCGGCGATACAGCACGTTGCCGTTGGCGGCATTGGTCGACACCACGATCGCGCGCTGCCGCGCGACGTCGCCCAGCGCGAAACTCTTGAAGATGCCGCCGTTGCTGCCGGAATGGTAGAACACCGGGCCGCGGGGTGTCCGTTCCAGATTCCAGCCCAGACCCTTGTCGGTCCAGCGGCCGGGCACGTCGATCTGCCTCGTCAACATCGCCGCGCGCGTGGCCGGGCGCAGCTCCCACTCGGCGGGCACAGCATGCACCACCAGCGCCATGAAGCGCGAATAGTCCTGCACGGTGCAGCGCAGGCTGGCCGCGGCGTTGGCGAGGATGTCGGCGGGCCAGGCGACCAGTCCGGGTGGCGCAATGGCCTGCACCGCGGGCAGCGCACGCGCCGCATCCACATAGCGCCAGGCCGACAGCGCGGTGCCGGAGCGATCGGCCACGACCTGCGCCGCACTCCACTGCTCGCGCAGCATCTGCGGCGGCATGCCCGCGCTTTCAGTCGGATCCACCGTGGCGTCCGGAGCACGATGTCCGTACACCGAGCGCTCCGCCATCTGCGGGCTCCACGCGTAGCTGCTGTCGCGCATCCCCGCCGGCCCGAACAGCAGGCGCTGCATGGTCTGGTCCAGACTTTCGCCGGTGACCATCTCGACCACCCGCTGCAGCCAGAAGAAAGCTTCGCCGGAATAGTCGATGCGCGTACCCGGCGCCACCGCCGGCGCGAGCTTGTCGTGCGCCGGATCCTTGCGCCAGTCCGG
>JAGHZW010000089.1 GCA_017745195.1 Pseudoxanthomonas sp.
AGTTGCCGGACATGGACATGCCGTACACGGTGATCACGTTGCCTGCTCCTTGTGCGCCTGCCATTCCCCTCGGGTCTGGCCCCAGATTTCCACCGGATTTTCGTGGTGCGGCTCGGGCAGCCGGCCCATGCCCATGTAGCGCGAGCCGAGCTTGGCCGCCACCGCCTTCGAATTGGCATTGTCCGGCGCGATGGTGTGGATGACCTCGCTCCAGCCCAGCGTCGCGAATGCCCAGTCGATGCAGGCCGCGGCCGCTTCGGGGGCATAACCGCGGCCCCAGCGGTCGCGCACGATGCTCCAGCCGACTTCGGTTCCGGGCCAGCCTTCGGGTTGCCACGGGCCGACCCGGCCAACCCACTGTCCGCTCGCTTTCTCGATCACCGAGAACATCGCGAAGCCTTTCAGCTGCCAGGAGCCGACCATCGCCGCGAGCCCGCGCCACGCCAGCGAGCGCGGCTGCAACCCGCCGAGGTGCCGGGTCGCCTCTTCATCGGCGAGGAATGCGGCCCACGCCTCGAAATCCTCCTGTCGCGGCAGGCGCAACAGCAGGCGTGGGGTTTCCAGTTGCAGTTCGGCTAGGTCCATCGCGCATCACCGTCCTTCCGGGAGAACACCGGGTTAGACGAAGCAGGCGTGGGCATCCCGTATCCCGCCACCCGTCCGCCATGCTCCCGCCGTGCGCGGCGGGAGCGGCGACGCGTCAGAACGCGCTGATCCCGGTCAGCTCGCGGCCGATCACCAGCTGGTGCACGGTCTCGGTGCCCTC
>JAGHZW010000090.1 GCA_017745195.1 Pseudoxanthomonas sp.
TTGCGCGGCTTGCTGGTAGTGGCCGGCCAGCGAATGCACGTAGGACAGCTGCACCGGCCTGGGCGGTGTGGTCGGCAAGAAGCGCGAGCATTTCTCGTGGCGCTTCGCGGTGGACTTCGCCGGCGGCGAGCTGGCCGCACTGGCCGCGCGCAACGCAACGGTCGAGGCAGTGATCGAGACCAGCCGCGGCACGGTGGAGACGGTGTCGGCGCGACCGCTCGATGCGATCGACGGCTATCGCGCGATGTTCGACGTGGTTCCGCCGGACGATTCCACCGCCCAGGTCGACTTGCGCCTGTACCTGCGCAGCGGTGGCAAGGCGCTGACCGAAACCTGGCTGTACCAGTGGAATCCGCCACCGCCGGCCGAGCGCCGGCTGTACTGAGCATCGAGCCGGTCGCGGGCGCCATGCGCCCGCGGGCCGGTGGTCAAGACGTATCCGGTCGTGCTCGGCGCTCGGGTTCGACAATCCGTGGCGGGCGCGGCGCGGCCGTCGCACATGTTGCTCATCTGATTCCCGACGATACCCGCCTCGCGATCCCGAGGCGCTGCCGTCGCTTCAGAGCAATGGCACCTGCAGCGGCTCGATCGCACCTTCGCCGCGCATCACCTTCTTGAACTCGGCACGGCTGACGGAGACGTAGCGCTCGTTGCCGCCGATCTCCACCTGCGGGCCGTCCTGCACCGCGCGTCCCTGCGCATCCACGAAATCGCGGCCAGCATCGAGCAGGT
>JAGHZW010000091.1 GCA_017745195.1 Pseudoxanthomonas sp.
GCGGGCGATCCGCCGCCGGTTCACCCGCAACCACAGTGGCGCCGGCTGCGCGCCGGCCACACCGAGGCCGCCAGCGACCTGCCGATGCTGGCTGGACTGGAGCCGGCCGGCGTGCTGGTCGAGGTGATGAACGCCGACGGCACCATGGCGCGGCGGCCGCAGCTGGAGGCGTTCGCCCGCGAGCATGGGCTGAAGATGGGTTCGATCGCCGACCTGATCGCGCACCGGCTGGCCACCGAGCACACGGTTGAACGCCTGGACGAGCGCGACATCGACACCGAGTTCGGCCCGTTCCGGCTGGTCACCTACCGCGACCGGATCGCCCACGAACTGCACTTCGCCCTGGTCCGCGGCACTCCGGACCGGGGCACCCCGACCCTGGTCCGGGTCCAGGTCGAGAACCCGCTAAGCGACCTGCTGCACTGGCGCCGCGACGACTTCGGCGTGGCTGCCACCGATGCGCTGCGCGCGATCGCCGCCGAAGGGCAGGGCGTGATGGTGGTGCTGTCCGAGCCGCGCAACGCCGAGGCGCTGCTGGCGCGGCTGCGCAAGCAGCCGGAGGTGCGGGCGAACCCCAAGGATGTGGGCCAGTGGCGGCGCAATGGCGCCGGTGCGCAGATCCTGGCCGACCTCGGCCTGGGTCGGCTGCGGGTGCTGGGCACGCCGCGCCGCCAGGTCGGCCTGGCCGTCACCCTGCGCCTGGACGGGCTGGCGTGGATGTTCGCCGGGCT
>JAGHZW010000092.1 GCA_017745195.1 Pseudoxanthomonas sp.
GGCGGAGAGAGGGGATCTGATTCGACCCCCAACGGGTTCGACCACCCGCGCAGCGGGTGGACACGACGGCGAAGCCGTCGCCCCGAAGGGGCAAGGCGCGAAGCGCCGCAGTGCATCCCCCTCTCTCCACATGGCAAGGCATGTGACCTGCCCTTGCCATCGACGGCAGTCAGCTCACCACGACCGAAAGTGCACTCTGACCCCTATTCCCGCCCCTTGGCAGCTTGCGAGCGCTAGGCGCTCAGTACTCGCAGCCCATACGCATCGATTTTCGGCTCGGCTTGATAGATGCGAACGGCAGGAAAGCCCTTTGCGGTCCGCTCGCCCAGCATGTCCCTCACGAGACTTTCTGTTTGCTTGGAGCAAGAAGCCCCAAGGATTACTCCGACAAGTGCCTTTGGGGCCATTCGGAGCGATCGATTCGGACCGCCCCGGTCGACCAATCGCATTTCGCGCTCATATCTCCATATCTCTTCCTTGTGGAAGATAACATTCTCCACAACTCGATCCTTATCGTCGGGCCAGATCAGCTTGGGAAAGCTCGCCGTGTAGTTCACCGGCCTCGCTAAGGACAGAAGCCCCATGTCATCAGCAACCGAGAAGGCTAAACATATGCCGGTATGGGATCGGGCGTAGTGCGCCCACATCAACAGACTCCTGGCATCGCGCGTGAAGCAACAAACCCCGTTGCGGTCTCTAACGTTCTTGAATGCCAAATTCGCCCGG
>JAGHZW010000093.1 GCA_017745195.1 Pseudoxanthomonas sp.
GTCTAGCACCGTCACCGTTCTTTCGGGGCCGGGCCATGCGATGGCGTGTGCTTGAGTCCATATCGATGGATCAATGGTGAGGGCAAGAGCCTGCACGATGAAGGTTCCGGGAACGAGTGCACTCATTTCCACCTCGCAAAAAAAAGCGACGCATGGCCTAGGCCACGCGTCGCTCTCGACTCAACTGGTCTTACGAAGATCCCCGCAAGTGGTTTCAATCTCGACCGTCTGAGTCGTTGTGCCCTCTCCGCCGATTCCGCCGATTTTCCCGGCGACATTCGACGAGATCTGGATCGTGAATGTGACCTTCGTGTCGTCGGAGAGGCCTTTGCATTGCTTGATGGCAGCTTCCCGGGCCGCGCTGGCGCCCGATGCCCCAGTCCCCCCGACGACTGCGTTCAGTTCTGACACTTCAAGTACACGCATGACATCCACTCCTTTGGTTGTCGCGTATCGGGCCACCTTGGTCCGTACGGCCGGCTCGGCCGGCTCCGTAGCTATCGCATGTTTAGGGCTGTTTCCGGGATAGGGTGACCCTTGAGGTTGCGTGGGAAAGTTCTGATTTTCCTTAACCCCGCCGCTCCCCCTCCATCTGCGCCCTGATCTGCGCATCCACCGCGGCGATCGCGGTCATGTTCAGCACCCGGCGCGGGGTGGCGCTGGAGGTGAGGATGTGGACCGGCTTGCTGATGCCCATCAGGATCGGGCCGATGGCCACGCCGT
>JAGHZW010000094.1 GCA_017745195.1 Pseudoxanthomonas sp.
GCGCCACGCCGCTGGAAGCGGCGGTCATCGACCGCCTGCTTGGCTGGGTGTTCCGCCCGTTCAACCGCTTCTTCAAGCGCAGCTCCGAGCGCTACGAGGGCGCGGTGTCGCGGGTGCTGGGCCGTCGCGGCCTGGTGTTCGCGGTCTACGCGGTGCTGCTGGTCGGCGCGGGGGTGATGTTCAAGACCGTGCCGGCCGGCTTCATCCCGGTGCAGGACAAGCTGTACGTCATCGCCGGCGTGAAGATGCCCGAAGGCGCCTCGATCGAACGCACCGACGCGGTGCTGAAGAAGATGGCGGCGATGGCCATGGAGGTGGAAGGCGTGGCCCACGAGGTCGCGTTCCCCGGCTTGAACCCGCTGCAGTTCACCAATACGCCCAACAGCGGCGTGGTGTTCTTCACCCTGGCGCCGTTCGGCGAGCGCAAGGCCAGCGCCGAGCAGATCACCGCCGAGCTCAACCAGCGCTTTTCGACGATCAGCGAGGGCTTCACCTTCGCCTTCATGCCGCCGCCGATCCAAGGCCTCGGTAATGGCTCGGGCTGGTCGCTGTTCGTCGAGGACCGCACGCGGCTGGGCTATGGCGAACTGCAGGGCGCGGTGCAGGCGTTCCAGGGTGCCGCCGCGCAGACGCCGGGCATGGGCTTCCCGATCAGCAGCTACCAGGCCAACGATCCGTCGGCGCTGCTCGGCGCGGTGCTCTGCGGCGAAGGCCTGACC
>JAGHZW010000095.1 GCA_017745195.1 Pseudoxanthomonas sp.
TGGTGCTGACCGCGCCGATGTCCGAGCGCCAGGACCTGGTCGCCGCGCTGGTCGCCGCGCTGGAGAAGTGGCCGGACACCGGGGTGCCCGACAACCCGGCCGCGTGGCTGACCACCACCGCGCGCAACCGCGCGATCGACCGCCTGCGGCACCTGAAGCTGCGCGACGAGAAGCACGTCCAGGTCGCCTACGAACTGGAGCAGCTGCAGGACGAGGCGGAGCGGCGCGAGGAACACCTGCTCGACGATCCGGTCGGCGACGACCTGCTGCGGCTGATGTTCATCAGCTGCCATCCGGTGCTGCCGCCGGAATCGCGGGTGGCGCTGACCCTGCGCCTGCTCGGCGGCCTCCCCAGAGGAAGCCGATGCGCTGGTGGCCGTCGGGATCGGCGAAGCTGCGCTGGTACATGAAGCCGAGGTCGCGCGCCGGCTGGGTCTCGGTGCCGCCGGCAGCGAGCGCCTTGTCGACCAGCGCATCGACTGCCTCGCGGCTTTCCAGCGACAGGGCGACCAGTACTTCGGTCTGCCGGGTCGCGTCGCTGACCGGCTTGGGCGTGAAGCCCTGGAAGTACGGTTCGACCAGAAGCATCACGAAGATGTTCTCGCCGACCAGCATGCTGGTGGCGTTCTCGTCGGTGAACTGCGGGTTGAAGCTGAAGCCGAGCGCGGCGACGAAACCCACCGACACGTAGCCCGAGGTCAGCAGTGCG
>JAGHZW010000096.1 GCA_017745195.1 Pseudoxanthomonas sp.
ATTGCTTGCATCTGCATCAGATGCCGCCAGCAGACGCGCCACCGGCCAGTGGCGCCGACGGATCTGTTCGCACGTCTGCCGATCGTGCCGTCGCATGCGCCTCCGCCGATGACCTCTGCGTCCGGGCCACAGAACAGCCGGCGCGCCTGACCCGCGAGGCCTTTCGTCGGTGGCTCGCTGTCCGCTTTGCGGATGCGCCGCCTGCACCATCGGGCAGCGGCGCAGGTCGGGCTGCGCCCGCGCCTTCGAGGTGACAGCGTAGGCAAGGGCCCGGCGTGTGATCTACGCGAGCCGCTGCGCGGCAGCGACCGGGGCGATCCGCAAGTCCGCTGGCAGCTCGTTGATGGAGTCCCGGTGATCATCAGCCCGCCACGCCGCGTGGTCGGGTGGTGACGGCGGGGAGCAGGCCGGGGTCGATGCACAGCGAAGCGGCAACAGCGCCGCCGTCCAGATGCGGACTGCTCACCGCACCGACGCGGCCGACGGCAACCAGGCCGAGCACCGTCGTCGATGCACGCCTGACTCGGCCGTCTCTCCAGCCATCGATCGACTGCGGCTGAAACCAGCCCTCAGCCAGTCGCGCGCACCACAGCTCCCGCTACTGCCTCAACGCTTCGATCGGATCCAGCTGTGAGGCCTTGCGCGCCGGGTAGTAGCCGAAGAACAGGCCGGTGGCCACCGAGAACGCCGCCGCGAGGGTGACGAC
>JAGHZW010000097.1 GCA_017745195.1 Pseudoxanthomonas sp.
CGCTGTTCACCGCCGGCTGGCAGCTGGCCCACGGCTACACCGCGCTCGAGCCGCTTCGCGAAGTGCGGAACGTGATCCTCAGGACCAACGACCCGGTCTTGATCCCCGTTGTCAGCATGCTCCTGCAGACGGACGTGCAGGCGATGATCTGCTGCGACTATCCACGCGCGATTTTCCTCACCCAGCTGGAAGCGTACGAGCGCTGGCTCGAGGAACTGGTCGGCCCATCCGACCAGGCCGCGTCCGTCGTCCAGGAACGGATCGTGCGCTTCAAGGAAACACAGGCGCGCCTGCACGCCGACGTTCCGAAGCTGGCCTTCGACACCATGTGTTTCGCGCGGCGCTGGAGCGAAAAGCACAGCACGGGACGGCAGCAGCAGTACTGGATCGCGGAGCGCGCCGAGGTCAACGTTTACAGCGTGACCTATACCGAACAGGTCGCCCTGCGCGCCGACCAGGTCGCCGACGTGGATCGCCTGCTGGACGAACACCCGGGCGACGGACCCAGGCTGCTTGACCGAACCCACCTGCCCTACGTGCTCGTCCACAAAGACAACGCCAGGCAGGCATCGTTGGCGTCCGGCTGGGGCGTGATCAATGGCGCGTTCAGCTCGAACACCCAGGTCATCGCACATTCGCAGGTCAAGCACCTGTTGAGCTCGCTCGCCGCATGCACCACCGATTCGAACAAGCATGCGGATGC
>JAGHZW010000098.1 GCA_017745195.1 Pseudoxanthomonas sp.
TTGTCGATCAGTCCGTAGGCCTTGCCGACCACGTAGTCGTCCTGGCCGTGGCCGGCACCCCGTTCAAGGGCCCGATCGGCGCCGCCAAGGTCGGCTACAAGGACGGCCAGTACATCCTCAACCCGACCGCCACCGAGCTGAAGGAATCGCAGCTGGAGCTGGTCGTGGCCGGCACCGCCAACGCCGTACTGATGGTCGAGTCCGAGGCCGCCCTGCTGTCCGAGGAAGTGATGCTGGGCGCGGTCACCTTCGGCCACCGCGAGCTGCAGAAGGTCGTCAATGCGATCAACGAGCTGACCGTGGAAGCCGGCACCAAGCCGTCGGCCTGGGTCGCCCCGGCCAAGAACGAGGCCCTGATCTCGGCGCTGAAGGAAGCCGTCGGCACCAGGCTGGCCGAAGCCTTCCAGGTCCGCGACAAGCTGCAGCGCCGCGACGCCATCTCCGCGATCAAGAAGGACGTCACCGAGCAGCTGGCCGGTCGCGTCGCCGCCGAGGGCTGGGCTTCGGCCGAGCTGTCGAAGGAGTTCGGCGAGCTCGAGTACCGCACCATGCGCGACTCGGTGCTCGACACCAAGATCCGCATCGACGGCCGTGCGCTGGACACCGTGCGCCCGATCAGCGTGAGCACCAGCGTGCTGCCGCGCCCCCGTGATGGACTCCAACTACGACCCGCCCAGGGTCGTGCGCCGGGTCG
>JAGHZW010000099.1:0-1437 GCA_017745195.1 Pseudoxanthomonas sp.
CACCACTTCCACGCGCGGGGCCGAGTAGTTGGAGGCGAAGGCGTTGGCGCGCAGCAGCATGGTGGCGCGGCTGACTTCCTCCGAGAACGGCTCGCCGATGCCGGCGCTGTGGGCGCGGATCAGCTGGGTCTGGAACAGTTCGATGTGCTCGACCTTGATGCGGGTGTCCTTCAGCAGGCCGACGCCGATCTTCTCCATCACCCAGAACCACGACAGGCCGGTGGCCAGGGTGATCGAGACCAGCAGCAGCACGACCAGGAACATGTTCGCGCCGAGGCTGCCGAAGCCGTTGCTGAGCGAATGGCCGACCAGCTTGCCGATGCCACCGCCGGCCTGGCCGTTGTCGCCCGTATACAGGCGCATGTGCAGCAGGCCGGTGACCGAGATCAGGAAGCCGAAGATACCGACCAGGCGCAGCGCCGGGCCGAGCTCGTCCTCCTCGCCCAGCCCGAACAGCGCGATCCAGGCCACCGCGCCGAGGATCACCGGCAGGAGGAAGGCCGCATAGCCGAACAGCTGGATCAGCACATCGGCGATCCATGCGCCGGCCAGGCCGCCCAGGTTCTGCACCTGGCCGGTGACGCTGCCGCTGTTGGACCAGCCCGGATCGTCGGGCGAGTAGCTGGCCAGGCAGGCCAGCAGGTACAGCAGCAACGGCGCGATCACGATCAGGGCGAGGTCGCGCCACAACCGTTGCCGCCGCGGACTGGGCGTTGCCGCGTCCGCGCGTGCGCTCGTGCCACGACTGGACTTGCTGCGTTCCGTCAATGCCTTGGCCACGTCGACTGGTTGATCCGTGATGTCTGAAGCGAGGGTCTGGAAGCGCTCGCAGAATGCGATGTTAGGCCTTGATCTTAAATGCTTCTGTCGCCCATTGCCTAGCGCCGCGCCGGGCACCTGCCGTGGCATGGCGGAGCGCGGGCAGCGCGGCCGTTCGCCTTGATTCGCCCGGGTGCGGCCTCCACTCTATGCGCTGCCTTCCCTACCTGTCCTGGACGCATGACCGCCACCAAGCACTCGCGCCTGCTCATCCTCGGTTCCGGCCCGGCCGGCTGGACCGCCGCCGTCTACGCCGCCCGCGCCAACCTCAAGCCGGTGGTCATTACCGGACTGCAGCAGGGCGGCCAGCTGATGACCACCACCGAGGTCGACAACTGGCCGGGCGACGCGCACGGGCTGATGGGCCCGGACCTGATGGCGCGGATGCAGGCCCACGCCGAGCGCTTCGATACCGAGGTGATCTTCGACCATATCCATACCGCCGACCTGTCGAAGAAGCCCTTCACCCTGTCCGGCGACAACGCGACCTATACCTGCGACGCGCTGATCATCGCCACGGGCGCTACCGCCAAGTACCTGGGCATCGAGTCGGAGGAGAAGTTCAAGGGCCGCGGCGTGTCCGCCTGCGCCACCTTCGAGCCGCCGGGGCGTGCACTG
>JAGHZW010000099.1:1535-35921 GCA_017745195.1 Pseudoxanthomonas sp.
TCTACCGCGAGCAGGACGTGGTCGTGGTCGGCGGCGGTAATACAGCAGTGGAAGAGGCGCTGTACCTGTCCAACATCGCCCGCAAGGTCTACCTGGTCCATCGCCGCGACACCCTGCGCGCGGAAAAGATCATGCAGGACAAGCTGTTCGCCAAGGTCGAAGCCGGCAAGATCGAACCGGTCTGGCACCACGCCGTCGACGAGGTGCTCGGTGACGACGCCGGCGTGACCGGGGTACGGGTGAAGTCGGTGCTCGATGGCAGCACCCGCGACATCGTCGCGCACGGTTTCTTCGTCGCCATCGGCCACCATCCCAACACCAGCCTGTTCGAAGGCCAGCTGGCGATGGACAACGGCTACCTGGAGATCCGCTCGGGCCTGGGCGGCAACGCGACCCAGACCTCGGTGGAAGGCGTGTTCGCCGCCGGCGACGTGGCCGACCAGCACTACCGCCAGGCGATCACCTCGGCCGGTTTCGGCTGCATGGCGGCCCTGGACGCCGAGCGCTACCTCGACAAGGGCGCCTGATGCGTTGCCGCCGTCCCGCACTGGCACGGCGGCAGCCACGCACCGAGCTGCTCATCGCCGCACCCCGCGTGCGGCGATGAGCCTGCAGGTCCGCGAACTGCAGGCGCTGGCGCAGGTCGATGCGGCGCAATGGGATGCCCTGCATGACGGTACCAATCCGTTCGTGCATCACGCCTTCCTCGAGGGCCTGGAGCGGCATGGCTGCCTGCGCGCGGAATGGGGCTGGAGCCCGCGCCACCTGACCCTGTGGGACGGCAACATGCTGGTTGCCGGCGCGCCGGGCTACCTCAAGACCAATTCGCACGGCGAGTTCGTGTTCGACCATGCCTGGGCACAGGCCTACGCACGGCACGGCCTGGAGTACTTCCCGAAGTGGCTGTTCGCCGTGCCCTACTCTCCGGTGACCGGACCGCGCCTGCTGACCGGTGACGCCGCTGGCAGGCGCGCCCTGCTGGCGGCGATCGCCGCGCGGACCGATGCGGAAGGGCTTTCCTCGGCCCACGTCAACTTCCACACTCATGACGAAGACGGCTTGTTCGATGGGGACTGGCTGCCGCGGATCGATGTCCAGTACCACTGGCACAACCGCGACGGCTGGACCGACTTCGATCGCTTCCTTGCCGCGATGGACCACAAGCATCGCAAGAACATCCGCCAGGAGCGGGCCAAGGTGCAGCGTGCCGGCATCACCTTCCGCCGCGTCCACGGCGACGAGGCTTCAGCAGCGGACCTGGACGCGATTCACCGGTTCTACCTGCAGACCTTCCGCGACTACGGCAACGCGCCCGCGCTGACCCGGGAATTCATCGAACATATCGCGCGAAAAATGCCTCGTAACATATTGATAATAATTGCAAGTTATGGCGATTCACCGATCGCTGGCGCGCTCTGCCTGTGCGGTGGCGACACCCTGTACGGGCGCTACTGGGGCAGCGACGCGGCGCTGCCAGGGCTGCACTTCGAGACCTGCTACTACCAGGGCATCGACTACTGCCTCGAGCATGGCCTGACCCGCTTCGAGCCCGGCGCCCAAGGCGAGCACAAGCTGGCGCGGGGCTTCCTGCCGGCCATCGTCCGCAGTCGCCACCGCATCGCCCATCCGCAGTTCCGCCAGGCCCTGCGCGAGTGGTGTGCGGAAGAAGCGCGCTCGGTACGCCAGTACGCCGCCACCCTGTCCAGGCATGGCCCCTTCCGCGAGCACTCTTGAGCAGCTTCTGCGACCGAGCGATGGCCACGCGTCCATACCTGCTGCCTGACGACCCGCATGCGCCCTTCCCGCCGCCGACCAGCGCGCTGCGCGAACCCGACGGCCTGCTCGCGGTCGGCGGCGACCTCTCGCCATCGCGGCTGCTGGCCGCCTATCGTGGTGGCATCTTCCCTTGGTATTCGGAGGGACAGCCGATCCTGTGGTGGAGCCCGGACCCGCGCATGGTGTTCCGCACCGACGCGGTAAGGCTGTCGTCGCGTTTCCTCCGTCAGTTGCGCCGCAGCCGCTGGCAGGTGCGTGCCGACACCGCTTTCGACGAGGTGATCACCGCCTGCGCCCGCACCCCACGCCCCGGCCAGTACGGCACCTGGATCACGCCGCAGATGCGCCAGGCCTATTCACGCCTGCACCGGCTCGGGCACGCCCATTCGGTGGAGGTCTTCGACGAGGACGGCGACCTGGCTGGCGGCATCTACGGCGTGGCGATCGGCCGGATGTTCTTCGGCGAAAGCATGTTCAGTGCCCGCCCCGGTGGCTCGAAGGTGGCGCTGGCCATGCTGGCGCGGCGGCTGCACGACTGGGGCTGGCCGCTGCTCGACGCCCAGGTGGAGAACCCGCACCTGTACTCGCTGGGAGGAGAAGCCTGGCCGCGTCCGCGCTTCCTGGAAGCGGTGGCCTCACTGGTCGACATGCCGGGGCAGGAAGGCAGCTGGGAAACGGTTTTTGGTGCGCCGCCGGCGTCCGGGCTGGCCCAGGTGCGGGCCTGTTAACACATTTTTTGCCTTTGCCGCCAGTCTCGCGTAAAATGCCGGGCTTTCCGCCCGCCAGCGCACATTCTGGAACCGCATGTCGAAAGACGACTCCATTGAGTTCGAAGGCACCGTCACCGAGACGCTGCCCAACACCACGTTCCGGGTTCGCCTGGAGAACGGGCACGAGATCATCGCCCACATCTCCGGGCGCATGCGCAAGAACTACATCCGCATCCTCACCGGCGACAAGGTGAAGGTCGAGATGACGCCGTATGACCTGACCAAGGGCCGCATCACCTATCGCATGAAGTGATGCGATGAACGCGCGGTGATGTTGCGCACAGAAAAGGCGGCCATTGGTCGCCTTTTTTTATTTTCCGCGCCAGCGTCATTACACGATCTACATGAACGATCGATTACTCTGTACGTGCCCATGACTTTGGTCATTGTCACCACAGGCAGGCTCATGCGGGATGGCGCGCGACTAGCCTGTGCGCGGTCCAATCCGGACCGGACCTGAGCCCCCGATCGCCATGAACATCAAGCGCTTCGCCATCATCGCTCTTCTCGCCGGAACCGCATTCGCCGCCAACGCGGCAGAGAACAACACGCTCACCGACTGCGTCGACCTGAGTGCCAACCAGGAGATCGTGCGCTCAGGTGGCGCCCAGAGCATGCTGCTGCGCGATGGCGACGCGCACTACCTGGTCGGTTTCCGTGGCGACTGCAGCTCGCTGGCCACCGCCTCCTCGATCGAGATCGGCACCGACGGTGCCGCCAACCGGCTCTGCCCGAAGGGCACGAAGGTCAAGACCAACCGCTCGACCTGCAGCGTCGGCAAGGTCCAGACGATCGACGCCGAAGAATTCGCCAGCCTGAAGAAGCGCGCGGAACGCTGACAGGGTTCATCGCGGGACGCCGTCGCCGTCTACTCGTCGTGGCGGCGACGGCGTTCCTGCAACGCGACAACCGCGCCGGACGGTTCAGGATCCGGCACCTGCGAAGGCCCGCTCGCCGGAAGTCACCGGGACTTTCGAGGCAATGACCATGGTCATTGGCACCACTGGCAGATTCGCGCTCCGTACCGCCGCACTAGCCTGATCCCAACCAGGCTCAAGCCGGGCAGGACCGACATGGACACCAAGCGTCTTATCGCTGCAATCCTTCTCGTCAGTGCAGGTTCCATTGCTTCCGCCGAGGAAATCCCCGCCGCGCCCGCCGCGTGCGTGGATCTGGGGCCGGACCGGGACATCGTGCGCCATGGCGACACGTCGCTGTTCACGCTGCGCGACGGAGGAACCCGCTACCTGGTCGCCCTGCGCGGCACCTGCAACTCCATGCGTTCGGCGCAAACGGTGTCGATCAGGACCCGCGGTGTCGATGGCCGGTTATGTCCGCACGGGACCACGGTGCAGACGCGGCATGACATCTGCACGGTCAAGCGGTTCGAACAGATCGATGCTTCCGCCCCGCGCGGAAGCGAAGCGCGCGACGCGTACTAGGCCCTGCTCGGCAGGGGCGCCACGGCATCCAGTGCGCCCCCGTGACCATGCCGGCAACGCACCCGGAACACGGGTACGTTGCCAGCCGCGCGGTCAGACGGTGGCGGGCAGCAGGCGCTCCGGTTCGGACTGGCTCTCCACCACCAGGTCGCCGTCGCGCACGTCGATGTTGACCCGGCCGCCGTCGACCAGCTTGCCGAACAGCAACTCGTCGGCCAGCGGGCGCTTGATCTTCTCCTGGATCACCCGCGCCATCGGCCGCGCGCCCATCAGCGGGTCGAAGCCGTGCTGGGCCAGCCACTCGCGTGCCGTCGGCGATGCCGACAGGGCGACGTGCTTCTCGTTGAGCTGCATCTCCAGCTCGATCAGGAACTTGTCCACCACGCGCAGGATGTGGTCGAAGCCCAGCGCCTGGAACTGCACGATGGCATCGAGCCGGTTGCGGAATTCCGGGCTGAAGCTGCGCCGGATCACTTCCATCGCATCGGTGGAATGGTCCTGCTTGGTGAAACCGATCGAACGCCGCGAAGCCTGCGCCGCGCCTGCATTCGTGGTCATCACGATCACCACGTTCTTGAAGTTGGCTTCGCGTCCGTTGGTGTCGGTCAGCACGCCGCGGTCCATGACCTGCAGCAGGATGTTGAAGATGTCCGGGTGCGCCTTCTCGACCTCGTCCAGCAACAGCACGCAGTGCGGCGTCTTGACGATCTTCTCGGTCAGCAGGCCGCCCTGGTCGAAACCGACGTAGCCCGGGGGCGCGCCGATCAGGCGCGACACCGAATGCGGCTCCATGTATTCGGACATGTCGAAGCGGACCAGCTCGATGCCCAGCTGCAGGGCCAGCTGCTTGGTCACCTCGGTCTTGCCCACGCCGGTCGGGCCGGCGAACAGGAAGTTGCCGATCGGCTTGTCCGGGTTGCCCAGGCCGCTGCGCGCGAGCTTTATGGCGGAGGCCAGGGTCTCGATCGCCGGATCCTGGCCGAAGATCACCATCTTCAGGTTGCGCTCCAGGTGCTTGAGCACGTCCTTGTCGGTGGCGCTGACCTGCTTGGCCGGGATCCGCGCCATCTTGGCGATGATGGTCTCGATTTCCTCGACGTCGATCAGTTCCTTGCGCGTTTCCACCGGCAGCAGCCGCTGGCGCGCGCCGGCCTCGTCGATCACGTCGATCGCCTTGTCCGGCAGCAGCCGGTCGGCGATGTGCTTGACCGACAGGTCCACCGCCGCCTGGATCGCGTCGTCGGCGTAGGTCACGCCGTGGTGGGCCTCATAGCGCGGCTTGAGGCCCTGCAGGATCTCGTAGGCCTCGCCCACGGTCGGCTCGACGATGTCGATCTTCTGGAAGCGGCGCGCCAGCGCCCGGTCCTTCTCGAAGATGCCGCGGTATTCCTGGAAGGTCGTGGAACCGATACAGCGCAGCTCGCCGGAGGCCAGCGCCGGCTTGATCAGGTTGGAGGCATCCATGGTCCCGCCCGACGCCGAGCCCGCACCGATGATGGTGTGGATCTCGTCGATGAACAGGATCGCGCCCGGGATCTTGCGGATCGCCGACAGCACGCCCTTGAGCCGCTTTTCGAAGTCGCCGCGGTACTTGGTCCCGGCCACCAGCGCGCCCAGGTCCAGCGCGTAGATCACCGCGTCGGACAGCACGTCGGGCACCTCGCCTTCGACAATGCGCTTGGCCAGGCCTTCGGCGATCGCGGTCTTGCCCACGCCGGCCTCGCCCACGTAGAGCGGGTTGTTCTTGCGGCGGCGGCACAGCACCTGGATGGTGCGCTCGATCTCGTCGGCACGGCCGACCAGCGGGTCGATCTTGCCGGCCCGGGCCTGTTCGTTGAGGTTGGTCGCGTACTCGGCCAGCGCGTCGGTCTTGCCGTCGCCATCACCGGCCTCGGCCTTGCCCTCGCCTTCTCCAGGCGCGGCACCGCTGCCGCCGTCCTGCTCGTCGCCGAGCTTGGCGATCCCGTGCGAGAGGTAGTTGACGACGTCCAGCCGGGTCACGTCCTGCTGGGTGAGGAAATAGACCGCGTGCGAATCCTTCTCGCCGAAGATGGCGACCAGCACATTGGCGCCGGTGACCTCCTTCTTGCCGGAGGACTGCACGTGGTAGACCGCCCGCTGCAGCACGCGCTGGAAACCAAGGGTCGGCTGGGTGTCGCGGCCGTCATCCTCGGCCAGGCGCGAGACCGAGGCCTCGATGGCCTGGTCCAGTTCGCCGCGCAGGCGGTTGGCGTCTGCGCCGCAAGCCCTGAGCACGGCCTGGGCGGACGGGTTGTCGAGCAGCGCCAGCAACAGGTGCTCGACCGTCATGAATTCATGACGTGCTTCGCGGGCGCGCTTGTAGCACTGGCCGATGGTCTGTTCGAGGTCTTTGCTGAACATGGCTGACTCCGGGAGTTGCCAACAATATGCGGCCTGTCGTCCGGAATTCCACAGCCCCGGCGGATCGCAGCGTTCAGCCGGCGGCATGCCGCCGGCCGGGCCGGGCCGACCCCGACCGGAGAACCGTGGTCAGGCCTTTTCCATGGTGCACAGCAGCGGGTGCTGGTTCATCCGCGAGAACTCGTTGACCTGGGCCACCTTGGATTCGGCCACTTCCCGCGTGAAGACGCCGCAGACGCCGCGGCCGCGGGTATGGACATGGAGCATGACCTGGGTGGCCCGCTCCAGGTCCAGGGCGAAGAACTGCTGCAGGACGGCGACCACGAAATCCATCGGGGTGTAGTCGTCGTTGAGCAGGACCACCTGGTACATCGGCGGCGGGGCGACTTCCGGCTTGGCCGGATCGACCAGGGTGCCGTGTTCGTGTTCGTGACGGGGGACATGGGGCATGCGGCAATTATACGGGCCGCCCGTCGATGGACTCGATCAGGCCCGCTGCCGGACAATGCATGCCGTTCGGTTTCGCGCCGCTGTCCCGGGAATTACATGCCGCTGGCCCGCCCTGCCCTTGCCTTCCTGCTGTTCCTTGCCTCAGGCCAGGGCTTCGCCACGCCCGCGGCCGACGGCAAGACCGTTACCGCGGCCGACCCGACGGTGGCGGTGCTGCTCGACCGGCTCGGCTACAAGTACGAAGTCGACGCCGATGGCGACTACAAGATGACGATGGCGGTCGGCGACGACAAGCGCAGCCAGCTGGTATTCGTGCGTTCGCCGGTGGAAACCTACGGCAGTCTCCGGATCCGCGAGATCTGGTCGCCCGCGTACGCCAGCGCCGGCGGTGCCTTCCCCGGGCCGGTGGCCAACCGCCTGCTGGAAGCCTCCAACGAACTCAAGCTCGGTGCGTGGGTCAAGCATGGCGGGCATGCGCTGATGGTGGTGAAGATCGATGCGGGCGCCGATGCCGAGGCGCTGGAACAGGCCATCACCGCAGCGGTAACCAGTGCCGATGAGATGGAAAAGGAACTGGCCGGTGATCCGACCCGCGACGAGTTCTGAGCCGGTGGCGACCGACGGCGACAGCCGCGAGTGGCATCCGCACGTGACCGTGGCCAGCGTCGTCGCACGCGCCGGACAGCTGCTGCTGGTCGAGGAGCGCATCGATGGCCAACTGGTGCTCAACCAGCCCGCCGGCCACCTCGAGGCCGGCGAGACCCTGGTCGAGGCGGCGGTGCGCGAGGCCCGCGAAGAAACCGGCTGGGACATCCGCCTGGAGGCCTTCATCGGCGTCTACCAGTGGACCGCGCCGGGCGGCCAGCATTACCTGCGCTTCGCGTTCGCCGGCGAACCGGTAGCCCACGACCCGGAGCAGGGGCTCGACGCGGGGATCGAGCGCGCGGTCTGGCTGACCCCGTCCGAGTTGCGTGCCGAGGCTGCGCGCCACCGCAGCCCGCTGGTCTGGCAGGTCGTCGCCGACTGGCTGGCCGGCCGGCGCCAGCCGCTGGCGCTGGTGCAGTCGCTGTGACCGCCCGCGGACGGTCACGGCGATGAGCGCGCCACGCACCGTCGTCGGTGTTTCCGGCGGCGTCGATTCGTCGGTCGCGGCCTGGCTGCTGGCCCGGTCCGGCGAGCCGCTGGCCGGGCTGTTCATGCAGAACTGGGATGACGACGGCAGCGGCGAATGCCGGGCCGAAGAGGATCGCCGCGACGCGGTCGCGGTGTGCGGGCGGCTCGGCATCCCGTTCCATTTCCGCGACTTCGCCAGGGAATACTGGGCGGGCGTGTTCGAGCACTTCCTGGCCGAATACGCGGCCGGGCGCACGCCCAACCCGGACGTGCTGTGCAACCGCGAGGTCAAGTTCAAGCATTTCCTCGACGCGGCCCGCGAACTGGGTGCCGAGCGCATCGCCACCGGCCACTACGCGCAGGTCGTGCATGAAGGCGGCCGCTGGCGCCTGCTGCGCGGCGCCGACCGCGACAAGGACCAGAGCTACTTCCTGCACCAGCTCGGCCAGGCCCAGCTGGCGGCGACCCTGTTCCCGATCGGCCACCTGCCCAAGGTGCAGGTACGGCAGCTGGCGCGCGAGGCCGGCCTGCCGACCCACGCCAAGAAGGATTCGACCGGCATCTGCTTCATCGGCGAACGCGACTTCCGCGAGTTCCTCGGCCGCTACCTGCCGGCGCAGCCCGGCGAGATCCGCGATCCGCAGGGCGTGAAGGTCGGCGACCATCCCGGCGTCTTCTACTTCACCCTCGGCCAGCGCGAAGGCCTCAACATCGGCGGCGTGCGCGGCCGGGCCGCCGCGCCCTGGTACGTGGTCGGCAAGGACGTGGCGCGCAACATCCTGTACGTGGACCAGGACCGCGAAAGCCCGTGGCTGCTCTCGCACCGGCTGAGCAGCGAGGCGATGCACTGGATCGAGGGCGCGCCGCCGGCGGCCGCGTTCGACTGCACCGCCCAGGTGCGCTACCGGCAGCAGGAAGAGCCGTGCCGCGTCGAGGTCAACGACGACGGCACCGTATCGGTGCGCTTCGAACGCGCGCAACGTGCGGCGACGCCCGGGCAGTCGCTGGTGCTCTACGACGGCCCGGCCTGCCTCGGTGGCGCGGTGATCGACAGCACCGACGCGCCGGCGCCCGGCGCCTGAGCGCACGCGCGCCGCAACCGCACGACGCATGCCGCCGTCCACGCACGTGCCGCGGTTAGAATGGCGCGCATGAGCTACTCCTACGACGACCGCGTGCTGGCCTTGGCCGGCCTGGCCCAGTCCCTTCAGCAGGTACGCCGCATCGCCGAAAGCGGGCAGAGTGAAACCGCCGCCGCGCGCCCGGTGCTGGACAGCGTGTTCCGCATCGACGCCGACACGCCCGCACAGGTCTACGGCGGCGCGCGTGCACTGGAGCCGGGGCTGCGCGCCGTCGGCGACTACCTGGGCAACCGCGGCAACGACCCGCTGCTGCCGCGGCTGGGGCTGGCGACCCTGCAGCTGGAGCGGCGCTTCTCCGGCGAGCCGAATACCCTGGCCGCGGTCGGCAACGGCATCGCCACGATCGCCACCCAGGCCGAGGCCCACGGCAGCGTCCATCCTGACGTGCTCGCCGCGCTGGGCGGGCTGTATGCCGACACGATCAGCCATCTGCGGCCGCGGATCATGGTCCAGGGCAATCCGCACTACCTCGGCCAGGCCGGCGTGGTCTCGGAAATCCGCGCGCTGCTGCTCGCGGCGGTGCGTTCGGCGCTGCTGTGGCGGCAACTCGGTGGCAGCCAGTGGCAGTTCCTGTTCGCGCGCCGCGCGATGGTCAAGGCGGTCGGACGCCAGCTGCGCTGAACCTGAACCAGGCCGGCTCCACGCCGGCCAGTCCTAAAGCACACCGGGCAGCGGCCGATACTGCGAACGTGGTTCCGCAGAGATCGCTCATGGACTCAAGACTGCTCATTCGCATGGCCGCACCGCTGGTGCTGACCCTCCTCGCTCCCATCGCCGTCGGCCTGGACTGGCCCGCGCCGGTGCGCTGGGCGATCCTGACCACCCTGACCCTGAGCTGGTTCGGCTTCGCCGCCTGGCTGCTGCTGCGCGGCCCCGCCGGCGCGGCGCTTTCGCCCGAGCACCAGCGCGTACTGCGCGAGCAGGAGCAGCTGCTCGGCGACCTGCGCAGCTTCGTCGGCAAGGAGATCGATGGTTCCCGCCATGAAGTCGAGCGTGCCCGCGAACTGATCCGCCAGGCCGTCGCCGGCCTGGGCTCCAGCTTCGACGCGATGAACCGCAAGTCGCGCCAGCAGGGCACGGCCATGGCCCGGATCATCGCCGACCAGGACGGTGCCGGCGGCGTCGACGTCGCCCGCTTCGCCCAGCACGCCAGCTCGCGCATGGAGCAGCTGGTCGAGGCGCTGGAACAGGTTGCCGGCCAGAGCAATGTCACCGTGCAGCACATCGACCAGATGGCCCAGCACCTGGACGGCATCTTCGCCCTGCTCGAGGACGTCAAGTCGATCGCCGACCAGACCAACCTGCTGGCGCTGAACGCGGCGATCGAAGCCGCCCGCGCCGGCGAGGCCGGCCGCGGCTTCGCGGTGGTCGCCGATGAGGTGCGCAACCTGTCGGAGCGCTCGACCACCTTCAACGAGCAGATCCGCAAGCTCGCGCACAGCTCCAAGGACGCGATCCACAAGGTCCGCGAGACGGTCACCCAGATGGCCTCGCGCGACCTGGACCGCTCCCGCGAGGCGCGCGCTGAGGCGGCGCAGATGCTGCAGAACGTGGCTGCGATCAACAGCTCGCTCGGCGACGGCATGCGCGAGATCTCCGAGTGCGGCCGCGCCATCGACGGCTCGGTCGCCGAAGCGGTGCGCGCCCTGCAGTTCGAGGACATCGCCACCCAGGCCCTGGGCGGCGCGCACGTCCACCTCGACCGGCTGGATGCGATCAACCGCGAGGCGCTGGCCCTGCAGGACCTGCTCCACCGCAGCAATGGCGTGCGCGACGAAGACCTGCTGCGCGCCCTGCAGCGGCTGGGCCAGCGTCTGCGCGACCTGCGCGGCGAGTGGGAAACGCCGCCGCACAAGCCGGTCGCGCAGCAGAACATGGGTGCCGGCACGGTGGAACTGTTCTGAACCGGGATGGTTCCCGGACGGCGTCGCGGTCCCCGCGCGCCGGATCCCTCGCCAGGCCCCGGCACCATGCCGGGGCCTGCGCTGTTTCCCGTTCCGGCGCCAGTACCTGCACTGACGTCGAAGTCGAAGTCGAAGGCGCCGGAGCCCAGCTACCGGTCGCGCCGCCCACGGTGGCAGCCATCGGCGCGGATGCCACGGGTGGCCACTCCCCTGCCCCGCGCCACGCAGTGTTGCACCGGCTCGAACAGATGGCCCACGCCGAACTCGACCGGGCATGCCCGCTGGTCGCCGTGGCGGAAGAAGAAGACGCGGCACTCGCCGTCCATATCGGCTGGGATCTCGGCGCACCGGCCTCCTGACGCAGCGAACCTGCGCCGGTCGAAGGCGCGTGGTCGTTGCTCGTGTGTGATTGCGATGCGAAGCATCCCGGTGGGAACCGTCGGGCCACGGCTCTGGCTCTGGCTCTGGCTCCGGGGCCGTCGACGCCCGTCGTCGTCATGTGGCCATCGGGACCGTGTCGTCGAGATCGCGCCATCGGGATCGCGCGGATCACCGCCAGATTCGGGACCCGGTGGTTGCATGGCGGCCGCGCGAGGCGGCGCGCCCGTCGTGATCAGCGGCTGTGCGAGGCCAGCCGCGTGCGCCAGCCCGCCGGTCCCGGCTCGCCGGAAAGCTGGCGCAACCACTGGGCCAGCTCGCGTGGCGGCAAGGGCCGGGTGTACAGGTAGCCCTGGATCTCGTCGCAGCCCCAGCGTGCCAGCTGGGCCTGTTCTTCCAGCGTCTCCACGCCTTCGGCGACCACGCGCATGTTCAGCGCGTGGCCGAGGTGGATGATCGCCTGGGTCACTTCGCCGGCGTTGGCATCACGCAGCATGTCGGTTACGAAGCTGCGGTCGATCTTCAGCCGCTGCACCGGGAAGCGGTTGAGGTACTGCAGGTTGGAGAAGCCGGTGCCGAAGTCGTCCACCGCCAGCTGCACGCCGTGCCGCTCGAACACCTGGAAGCAGTGGCGCAGGTTGTCGCTGTCGAGGATCAGCGCCGATTCGGTCAGTTCGAGCTCGAGCCGGCCAGGCGGCCAGCCGGCGCGCTGGCACAGGGCCACCACGCGTTCGGCGAAGCCGCGGTCGCGCAGCTGCACGCCGGAGACGTTGACCGCGATCCTGCCGAAATCCAGGCCCGCGGCATGCCAGGCCACCGCCTGGCGGCAGGCCTCGGCGATCACCCACTCGCCCAGCCGCACGATCTCGCTGGACTGTTCGGCGATCGGGATGAACTCGCCCGGATGGCAGGGGCCTGCCGGGCGGTGCCAGCGCAGCAGCGCCTCCACCCCGGGCGCCTGGCCGTCGCGCAGGCTGACCTGCGGCTGGTAGACCAGGCTGAATTCCTCGCGCTCCTGCGCACCGCGCAACGAGTGCTCGATCTCGAGCCGGCGCCGGGTATGGCGGTGGATGTCCTCGTTGTGCAGCTGCCAGCTGTTGCGGCCGCGCTCACGCGCCGTGCGCAGCGCCGCGTAGGCGGCACGCAGCAGGTCGTCGAAGGCGTCGCCGTCGCGGCCGAGCAGCGCGATGCCGGCGCTGGCGCCGACCTTCAACTGCTCGCTGCCGAACGACAGCGGCTCGGACAGCTTGCCGATGAGCCGGCCGGCCAGCGTCTCGGCCACGGCCGGACCGGCCGCGCCGCGCAGCACGACCAGGAATTCGTCGCCGCCAAGCCGGCCGAACAGCTCGCCGTTGCCCAGCGCGTGGTGCATGCGCCCGGCCGCAGCCTTGAGCATGGCGTCGCCGGCGGCGTGGCCGAAGGAATCGTTGATGCTCTTGAACCCGTCCAGGTCGAGCAGCAGCAGGGCCAGTCCGCCCTCGCCCGCGGTGTCCTGGGCGGCGGCGATCGCCTCCTCGGCCTGGGCGCGCAGCAGGAACCGGTTCGGCAGCCCGGTGAGCAGGTCGTAGTGCGACAGCAACTCGATCCGTTCGCTGGTCTCGCGCTCGCGGGTGACGTCGCGGAACAGGGCCACCAGCCGCGGTGCGAGCCCCGGGCGGCTGTCCATTTCGACCAGCACCTGGACCCACACGCGCTGGCCGCTGCCGCGGTAGAAGCACAGTTCCAGCTGCTCGGGCGGGCCGCCGGCGGACAACCGCGCCAGCGCGGCCTCGAAGGCCTCGCGCGAATCGCGCGTATACAGCGCCAGTGCGTCGTCCAGCGACAGCGGACCGGGCGGCAGCCCGTGCAGCCGGCAGCATTCGCCGGTCCACTGCACGCGCCGGCTGACCGGCTCGATCTCGCAGCCGCCGATGTGGCCAAGCGCCGAGACCCGGTCCAGCAGTTCGGTGCGCCAGCGCAGCAGCGCATCGGCGCGGCGCTGCGCGGTCACGTCCTGGACCTGGCCCAGCACGCGCACGATGTGGCCGTCGTCATCCAGTTCCGGACGCGCCCAGGCATGCAGCTGCAGCGGCGAGCCGTGCGCGTCGTGCAGGTCCAGGTCGAAGCGGACCGGCTGCCCGTCGCGGCGCATCCGCCGCCAGGCGTCGCGCAGCGCGGCGACGGCCGGGCGCGGCAGCCGCCGCAGCCAGGCCCGCGCCGAATCGTGCGGCCGCTGGGCATGGCCGGTGAGGCGGTACAGGTCGGCGGGCCACCAGCCTTCGTCGCTGCGCGGATCCCACGACCACGGCACCATCGCGGCGATGCGCTGGATCTCCTCCAGCAGCTCCTGCTGCCGGCGCAGTTCGCCTTCCAGCTGCTTCTGCTCCTCGATCGCGGTATGCGTGCCGACCATGCGCAGCGGCCGGCCGTCGGCCGACCACGCCACCACCCGGCCGCTGTCGCGGACCCAGCGCCAGCTGCCGTCGCGATGGCGCACGCGGTGCTCGCCGACGTACACGTCGGCATGGCCGTCCAGGTGTGCGTGCACATTGCGACGCACGCGTTCGATGTCGTCGGGATGGACCAGGGCCAGGGCCGATTCGAGGCTGGTCTCGGGACCGTCGTCGGCGGTGTAGCCGAGCATGGCCAGCCAGCTTTCGGAGCGGAATATCCGGTTGGCGGCGATGTCCCAGTCCCACAGGCCGTGGCCGGCGCTGTCCAGCGCCACCTGCCAGCGCGACGTGCCCTCCGGGTCCGGGATGCCCAGGGTGTAGGCGAGCACGCCGCCTTCCGGCGCGCGCACCGCGCGCAGCCAGCCATCGAGCCTGCGCTGCGGTCCGGGCAGGCTGCAGGCGACCGCGGGCAGGCCCTCGTTGGCCAGGATCTGGCGCAGGTCCTGCAGCAGCGGCGCGTAGCGCGCGGCCGCGTGCTGCAGGCCCAGCGCCTGCGCCGCCGGGTTGGCCGCCAGCGGGATCCCGTCGCGGTCCAGCACGAGCAGTGCACTGTCGATCGGGTGCTGCATCAGGCTTGCGATCGCGCCCGCGTCCACGCCTGCACTCCCTGCATCCGCCCCCACGGGCCGTCATGCAGGTAACGGCCGCCTTCGCCGATTGTTGAGCGCCGCCGCGCGCCGGCCCGGGTGGAAGGCGCTGATATGCTTGCCGGGTCAGCCCAGGGAGAGCCGATGCCGCGACAGGACATGCCCGAACCGAGCCAGCCGGCGCCACCGCCCGCCCCTCCCATGGTGGCGGCGCGCGCGCGCGGCCTGGTCTGGCGCATCGCCCTGTTCTACGTGCTGCTCGGGGTGTGCTGGATCCTGTTCAGCGACCACGTCATCGCGGCCATGTTCGACGATGTCGGCACCCTCACCCGCGTGCAGAGCTGGAAGGGCATCGGCTACATGGTCGGCACCGGCGTGTTGCTGTACCTGCTGCTGCGCCCGCTGGTGGAGCGCATGGTCGAGGCCCAGCAGCGGACCATCGAGTCGGAGGCCCGCTACCGGGAGATGTTCGAGGCCAATCCCAGCCCGATGTGGACCTACGACCTGGCCACGATGCGGATCATCGACTCCAACCCGGCCGCCAGCGCCTTCCTCGGCTGGTCGCGCGGCGAACTGCGCGGGATGGAGATGCACGTGCTGTGGCCGGCCGAGAGCCGCGAGTACTACGACGCCGGCGTGGCCGAGATCCGCGCCGCGCCCGACCAGCCCTATGCCCGCCTCGAACGCCTTCGTACCAGCGACGGCAGCCATCGCGACGTGGAGATGCGCAGTTCCGAGATGGCCTCCGCCGGTGGACCGCGGATCCGCCTGATCGTGATTTCCGACCGCACCGTGGAACTGCAGTCGCAGCGATCCCGCGAACAGGCCATGTCGCGCCTGCAGGAAGCGCAGCGGCTGGCGCGGCTGGGCTCGTTCGAGATCGATGCGCGCACCCGTCGCGGCCACTTCAGCCCGATCCTGCAGCACCTGCTCGGCCACGCCGCCGACGACGACCGCGACCGTGCGCTGCAGGACGTGCTGGTCGCCGCCGACCCGGCGAACCAGGACCGGCTGGACCAGCTCCTCGACGAGCTGGCTGCCGGCCAGCAGCAGAAGATGGACGTGCTGTTGCCGTTCATCGGCGCCGGCGGCCAGGAGCGCCTGCTGCGCCTGCGCGTGCAGCGGGTCGAGGACGGACGTCGCAGGATCCTGCGCGGCACCGCCCACGACGTCACCGAGGAACAGCAGACCCGGCGCCTGCTCGGCGAGCGCGAACAGCAGTTCGCCGGACTGATGCGGATTCTTCCGGACGCGGTGATGATCCTGTCGGGGGAACACCTGATCTACGCCAATCCGGCCTGCGCCGGGATGTTCGGCCAAGCGGGCGAGAAACTCCTCGGCGAACCGCTGTCGGCGCTGGTCGACGAGGCCGACCTGCCGGCACTGCGCGAGTTCCTGCTGGCCGGCGGCCAGGGGCCGGTGCCCTCGCCGTGCATGCGCCGCGCCGACGGCAGCGGCTTCCGCGCGGCCCTGTCGTGCAGCAACGCCCGCTACGGCGGACAGGACTGCAAGCTCCTGGTCGTGCGCGACCTCAGCGAACCGGAGCGGATGCGTTTCGCCCTGGCCGCCAGCAACCAGGAGCTGCAGGCGATGGGGCGGCAGCTGTTCACCGCGCAGGAGGACGAGCGCCGGGCGATCTCGCGCGAGCTGCACGACGACATCGGCCAGGCGATCACCGCGATGAAGCTGTGCGCGCACGCGGCGATGGGCGAGCACGACCCCGGCCGGCGCCAGGAGGACCTGCAGGCCATGGCCGACACCGCCGACGCCGTCCTCGACAAGCTGCGCAACCTGTCCACCCTGCTGCGCCCGCCGCAGCTGGACGCGCTCGGCCTGGAAGCGGCGCTGCGCTGGCACGCCGGCATCCTGATGCGCAACTCGCCGGTGCAGCTGGAACTGGACATCCGCGAGTTGCCGCAAAGGCCCGAACGCGAGGTCGAGCAGGCCTGCTTCCGCATCGCCCAGGAGGGCCTGACCAACGTCCTGCGCCACGCGCGTGCGCGCACCGTGAGCCTGTCGCTGGACAGCGGCGATGGCGACGGTGGCGGGCTGCAGCTGCGGATCGAGGACGACGGTCGCGGCTTCGAGCCGGCCGATGCCAGCGGCCTGGGCCTGGTGATCATGCGCGAGCGCGCGCAGAGCGTCGGCGGACAACTGCGCATCGACGCCGCGCCCGGTCGCGGCACCCGCATCCACCTGCAGCTGCCCTACGCGCAGCACGCCACGCAATGACCGCCATGCCGATGCGCCTGCCCGCCTACGACCAGGGACCGATGCCGGCGCCGACCCGCCTCGGCGCCGGCAACCCCGCCCTGCAGGCGATGGTCGAGGAGGCCATGGCCGGCGGCACGCCGTTGATGGTGGTCCACCTGGACATCGACCACTTCGCCTCGGTCAACGAGAACATGAGCGTGGCCGTGGGCGACCTGGCCCTGGAACTGCTGGCGCGGCGCCTGGAGGAGGCGCTCGAGGGCCGCGGCCGCCTGTGGCGGCATGGCAGCGACGAGTTCGTCGCCGCGATCCCGCTGGTGCCCGGCAGCCCCGACGCGACCGACATCGCCCAGGACCTGCAGCGCGAGGCGGAACTGCCGCTGAGCGTGCTGCCCTACACCCTGTTCCTGACCGTGAAGCTGGGCGTGAGCCTGTGCCCGGGCCATGCGCAGGATGCGGACGCGCTGCTGGGCATGGCCGAGATCGCCGCGCGCCAGGCCAGCCACGGCGACGAACGCATCCAGTTCTACGGCGGCCAGAGCCTGCAGAACGTCCACAACGAGAGCGTGATCGCCCGGCAGATCGTCGACGCGATCCCCAATGGCGAGTTGCGCCTGCGCTTCCAGCCGGAGATCAGCGCCCGCGACGGCCGCGTGATAGGCATGGAAGCGCTGCTGCGCTGGCAGTCGCCGAGCCTGGGCCTGCTCGTGCCCGAGCGCTTCATGCCCACCGCCGAGCGGCTGGGGGTGATCGTCCAGATCGGCGGCTGGGTGCTGGAGAACGCGATCGAGCAGTTGCGGCAGTGGCGCGAGTCCGGCTTCGACGACCTGTTCGTCACCGTCAACGTCTCGACCGTGCAGCTGCAGCGGCGCGCGTTCGCCGACGAGGTGCTGGCGCTGCTGCGCCGCGCCGGGGTGCCGCCCGAGTGCCTGGTGCTGGAGATCAACGAGAGCGCCCTGACCGCCAATGTCACGCCCGTCTACGAGGGCCTGATCACCCTGCGCCGCGAAGGCGTGGGCCTGGCCCTGGACAACTTCGGCACCGGCGACTCCAGCCTCAGCGCGCTGGTGCGCTATCCGGTGGACAAGCTCAAGATCGACCGCAGCTTCATCCGCAGCTCGCCGGCCGGCGAGCGCGAGACGGCGATCGTGCGCGCGATCATCGCCATGGGCCACCAGCTGAACATGAAGGTGATCGCCAACGGCGTGGAAACCGAGGCCCAGCTGGGCTGGCTGCGGCGCAGCGACTGCGACGTCTTCCAGGGCTACCTGTTCGGCGAGCCCATGCCGGCCGAGACCGCCGGCATGGCCGTGCGCCGCCGCTACCTGCGGCCGGAGCTGTTTGCCGCCAGCAAGCAGGACCAGACCCTGCTGCTGGTCGACGACGAGGAGAACGTGCTGCGCTCGCTGGTGCGCCTGTTCCGCCGCGACGGCTACCGGATCCTGGCGGCAGGCGACGTGCGCGACGCCTTCGACCTGCTGGCGACCAACGAGGTCCAGGTGATCCTCTCGGACCAGCGCATGTCCGACATGAGCGGCACCGAGTTCCTCGGCCGGGTGAAGATGCTCTACCCGGACACCGTGCGCATGGTCCTGTCCGGCTACACCGACCTGGCCACGGTCACAGACGCGATCAACCGCGGCGCGATCTACCGCTTCCTGACCAAGCCGTGGAACGACGACGAACTGCGCGAGCACATCCGCCAGGCGTTCCGCACCCACCAGGCGCGGCAGCCGGTGGCCTGACCGGGTTGCGCCGGCGGCAGCGCGGACGCGTTCCCGCAGCGGCGTATGCGGACGCGGTCAGCCGGCCGCGACGGGCTGTCGCACCGGCAGCACGATGCGGAAACGCGAGCCCTCGCCCATGCGGCTGTCGACGTCGATCCGGCCGTGGTGCTTGGCGACGATACCGTAGGAGATCGACAGGCCCAGCCCGGTGCCCTTGCCCACCGGCTTGGTGGTGAAGAACGGATCGAAGATGCGCTGCTGCGCCTCCGGCGGGATGCCCGGGCCGCTGTCGGCAATCTCGACCCAGACCTCGTCGCCGTCGTGGCCGGTCTCGACGCGGATGCTGCCGCGTTCGCCGATCGCCTGGCCGGCATTGATCAGTATGTTCATGAACACCTGGTTGAGCTCGGACGGCAGGCACTCCACCGGCGGCAGCGTGCCGTAGTGCTTCTCCAGCGTGGTGTTGTACTTGAGCTCGTTCCAGATGATGTTGAGGGTCGACTCCAGTCCGGCGTGCAGGTCGACCAGCTTCCACGACTCGTCGCGCTCGCTGCGCGAGAAGTCCTTGAGGTCCTTGACGATCCGGGTGACCCGCTCGATCCCTTCGCGCGATTCGGTCATCAGCTGCGGCAGGTCGCGGCTGATGAAATCGATGTCCAGGCGCGAACGGGTCTGATCGATCTCCGGGATCATCGCCCGCGGATCGGGCGAGCGCAGGGCGCGCTCGTAGGCGTCGATCAGCGCGAACAGGCTGTGCAGGTATTCCTGCAGGCTGCCCAGGTTGGAATGGACGTAACCGATCGGGTTGTTGATCTCGTGGGCCACGCCGGCGGCGAGCTGGCCGATCGAGGCCAGCTTCTCCGACTGCAGCAGCTTCTCCTGCGCGGCGGTCAGGCGCACGTTCAGTTCGGCGTGGCGGCGCAGCAGGTCCTGTTCGTAGAAGCGCAGCTGGCGCAGGTCCTGCATCACCACCAGGAAATGCCCGCCCTCTTCGGCGGTGAAGTACGCGTGGGCCATGAGGATGGCGTCTTCGCCGAACGACAGGTGCCCGTTCCAGCGGCCGCTGGTCCGTGCCTGCGCCAGCGCTTCGCGCGGCAGCAGCTGTTCCAGGGTCAGCCCGCTGGCCAGTTCGCGCGGGTAGCAATCGCGGCACAGGGTGTGCGCGGACGGATTGGCGTACAGCAGGCGGCTGTCGGCGTCGTAAAGGAGTACGCCCTCGAGCATGTGGTCGCTCAGGGCATGCAGGGTCTGCACGGAAGGCACGCGGCCTGCGTTGGAGTTTTCGGTCACGGCTTCGCCAGGCGGGAGTTCACAGCCCGGATTCTAGCCGGCCGCGCGCGTGCGGCCGCGCGTGCGGTCACACCACGGCCAGTTCGCGGCGCAGCTGCAGTTGTTGCGCCTGGCCCTGCGCGTCGTAGGCCGGCGCGCTCTCGGCACGGCCGAGGTGGCGCAGCGCCCAGTTGACCTCGCGCCGCCGCCGCGCCAGCAATGCGCCGTTGCTGCGGTTGGCCTCGGCCAGTTCGGCCAGGCGCTCGCCACGGCCGTCGGGCAGGTCCGCTTCCAGCCGGCGCAGGGCCGACAGCTTGTCCTGGGTGGAGCGCACCAGCAGCTCGATGTCGTGGCCCAGCAGCGCCCGCCGCTCGTCGGCCAGCGCGGAAGCCAGCCGGTCGAGCGCGTCGTCGCTGGGCAGGGCCGCGGCGTGCACCGGTCAGCCGCCGAGCTGCTTGTCCAGGTCGAGCATGCGCTCGGCGATCTTGCCCGGGTCGACCCGATAGGTGCCCGATTCCAGCGCCTGGCGGACCTGGGCGACGCGGGCCTGGTCGATCGCCGGGGCGACCGACAGCTCGCGCTGCAGGGCCTGCAGGCTGGTGGCCTGGCCGGTCAGGCGCAGGCTGTCGCCGGCCTGGCTGGCCTCGACCGGCGCGGAGCGGTCGGCGCCGGCAGCGGCCACGCGGCCTCCGACCGGACCGGTGCTGCGCACGACGGGGGGCGGGGTGCCTTCGATCTTCTGGCTCATGGCGATGAGTCCTTTACGGGGTACGCCGGGGGTATCGGCGAGGGTTCGGGGAAACTTTAGGGCCGCGGGGAAAGTTTTTTTTCGCGCCGGTATCAGCAGGGGTCAACGGGTCACCAGGACCTCGCCACCGGGACCGACCCGGCCCTGCAGCACGCGGCGCGAAGACAGGTTCTCGACCGCGACCCGCTCGTCCTCGCCGGCATCACCCAGGGCACGGCCGGCAACCCGCACTTCCACCCCGCCGCGCCGCGACACCAGCGCCACCTGGTCGCCGCGGCGGACCAGCCGTGGCGCGACCAGGTCGCCGGCCGACAGCACGGTGCCCGCGGTCAGCGTGCGCCGCGCCACCCGGCCGGTGGCCTGGGCCGCGTCGGACAGCACCGCCCCGGCGATCCGCGCGGTATCGCGGGTCTCGGTCGCCAGCGCATCGGCGGTGATCGCCTCGCCGGCGGCCACGCCACGCGCCAGCACCAGCACCGGCTGGGTGCGCCGCACCTTCACCGGCACGAACAGCTTCCAGCCATCGGGGCAGCTGACCTCGACCGTGCCGGCCGTGGCCTGCTGCGCCTGCAGCGGCTGGCCGCAGGCCGGCATGCGCAGCGCCGGATCGAGGCTGGCCTCGGCCTGGCCCGCCGGCACCGCCCCGAGCGCGGCGGCGCGGATCGATTCCACCGGCTGGAATCCGCCGGCGGCCTGCGCCACCGTCATCGGCAGCACCAGCAGGAACATGAGCAATGAGCGCGGCATGGCGACCTCGGCACGGAACGTCGGCAGGCGTCATGCAAGCGCCATGCCGCGGCGACCGATCAGGCCGCCCGTCGCCGCGCCGCCGTGCTCAAGTCGGCGCCGGACACGCCGCCATGCTCAAGTCGGCGCCGGCCACGCCGATAGGGGGCACATGGCGCACAACCTGCTCAACCGCATCGACCAGCGCACCCGCCTTGCCGGCCACAACCGGCTGGCATTGCTCCTGTTCCGGCTTGGCGGCCGGCAGCTGTTCGGGGTCAACGTGTTCAAGGTGCAGGAGGTGCTGCGGCGGCCGCCGCTGTTCCAGCTGCCGGGCCTGCCCTCGCAGTTCGCCGGCGTAGCCGACGTGCGCGGCCGCTCGGTGCCGGTGCTGGACCTGGGCCTGGCGATCGGCCATCCCGAACGCGACACCGCCGCCGACGACGGCACCCACTACCTGGTGGTGACAGAGTTCAACCGCTCGGTGCAGGGCTTCCTGGTCAGCGGCGTGGAGCGAATCGTCAACATCGCGGTGGAAGACATCCACCCACCGCCGGACCTGGGCACCCAGGGCAGTTACCTGACCGCGGTCACCCGCTTCCAGGACGCGCTGATCCAGGTGATCGACGTGGAGAGCGTGCTGGCCGACATCACCCAGGCGCGGATGGACGCGACGCTGGACCCCGCGCTGGCCCTGCCCGCCGACGCCCCGCCGCTGCAGGTGCTGGTGGTGGACGACTCGCGCGTGGCCCGGCAGCAGATCCGCAGCGTGCTCGACCAGCTCGGCGTCGGCGTGACCCTGCTGTCCGACGGCCGCCAGGCGCTGGACCACCTCCTGCAGGTGCATGCCGGCGGCGAGAACCCGGCCGAACGCTACGCCATGGTCATCTCCGACATCGAGATGCCGGCGATGGACGGCTACACCCTGACGACGGAAATCCGGCGCCACCCCGGGCTGGCCGGCCTGTACGTGCTGTTGCACACCTCGCTGTCGGGCGTGTTCAACAACGCCATGGTCGAACGCGTGGGCGCCAACGCCTTCGTCGCCAAGTACAGCCCGCACGAGCTGGCCGAGCACGTGCTGGCACGGCTGCACGAGGTCGCCCGCGCGGCCTGAGTCCCCTGCCCGGCGGCCTCGCGCCGCGGCGACCCGCCTTTCTGGCACGGCGCTTGCCTGTGTGACGGCATCAGTCCGTCCGGAGGCGGCATGTCCAATCCGATCTCGTCCTACCTGGGGATCCACGCCGACGCCCTGCCCCTGCGCGAGCAGCGGATGAAGCTGATCGCCAGCAACCTGGCCAATGCCGACACCCCCGGATACAAGGCCCAGGACATCGATTTCAACGCCGCCCTGGACGCGGCCCGGCTGCAGCGCGAAGGCGCGGCCGGTCCCGCCGGCAGCCTGGCGACGACCCAGGAAGGCCACCTGTCCGACGCGATCGCCACCGGCCAGATGCCGTTCCAGCTCGCCCGCCAGTCCAGCCAGCCCAGCCTCGACGGCAACACCGTGGACCCGGATGCCGAGCGCGCCGCCTACGGCCGCGCCGCGCTGGAGTACCGCGCCTCGCTGAGCTTCGTCGAATCCAAGGTGCGCACCCTGCTCACCGCGATTACCGGTCAGTAAAGACCGTCAGTAGAGGAGCGCACGCCATGAGCAACCTGCCGATCTTCGACGTCGCCGGCTCCGCGCTGCAGGCGCAGTCGGTGCGCCTGAGCACCATCGCCAGCAACCTGGCCAACGCCGATTCGGTGGCCGGTTCGCCAGACGCGGTCTACAAGCCGCTGGAACCGGTGTTCCAGGCCCAGCCGAACGCCACCGACCCCGGCCTGACCGGCGTGCGCGTGCGCGAGATCGCGCAGAGCGAGGCGCCGCCGGTGCGCCGCTACGAACCCGGCCATCCGCTCGCCGACGCCGACGGCTACGTGTACTCGCCCGACGTCGATCCGGTGTCGCAGATGGTCAACCTGATCTCCGCCTCGCGCAATTACCAGGCCGGCGTGGAAGTCATCAACACGGCCAAGGAACTCGCCCTGGCCACCATTTCCATGGGCCGCTGAGGAACCCGCACGTGAGCACGATCGCTTCCGACATCTATTCAAGCCTCGGCCTCACCGGCACGACCGGCACGACCGCCGCGAAGAAGGAAGAGTCGCTCGGCCAGGCCGATTTCCTGCGCCTGATGACCGAGCAGCTGCAGCACCAGGATCCGCTCAAGCCGATGGAGAACAGCGCCTTCCTCGGCCAGCTCGCCCAGTTCTCCACCGTGCAGGGCATCCAGGACCTCAACACCCAGGTGCAGGATTTCTCCTCGGCGCTGGGCAACGACCAGGTGATGCGCGGCGCGGCGCTGGTCGGCCACCAGGTGCTGGTGCCGGCCTCGAAGCTGGCGCTGGGCGAAGACGGCGGCGCCAGCGGCGCGGTCGCCGCGCCGGAGGCCGGCAACGTGACCTTCACCATCACCGACGCCAACGGCAGCAAGGTCCGCGAGTTCACCGTCGCCGCCGACAAGGCCGGCGAGGTCGCCTTCAACTGGGACGGCAGCGACGGACTGGGCAACCGCCTGCCCGCCGGGAGCTACGGCATCAGCGCCAGCCACAAGGCTGGCGACGGCACCGAGAGCAAGCTCGACACCTACGTCAGCGGCACCGTCGACAGCGTCACCGTCGGCACCGACGGCCTCTACCTCGACCTGCCCGGCCTGGGCACCGTCCCGCTCGATTACGTGCTCCGCGTCAGCTGAGCCTTCCGAACACGCCACGCAAGACTTCACGCAGGAGTCCGCCATGAGCTTCAACACCTCGCTGTCCGGCATCAATGCCGCCAATTCCGATCTCAACGTCACCGCCAACAACATCGCCAACGTCAACACGACCGGCTTCAAGGAATCGCGCGCCGAGTTCGCCGACCTGTTCTCGTACACCACGTACGGGCTGTCGCGGAACGCGATCGGCGCCGGCGTGAAGGTCAGCAACGTGGCCCAGCAGTTCTCGCAGGGCAACATCGACCCGACCGGGCGCAGTCTGGACTTCGCCATCGACGGCGAAGGCTTCTTCACGGTCGACAAGAACGGCAACACGCTGTACACGCGCGCCGGCAACTTCCAGACCGACAACCAGGGCTATGTCGTCACCCCCGACGGCGCGCGCCTGCAGGTGTTCGCGCCCAACGCCGGCGGCAACGGCTTCGACGTCGGCCGCCTGTCGGACCTGCAGCTGCTGACCACCGACAGCCCGCCGCAACAGACCAGCATGGTCAACCTGATGGTCACCCTGCCCGGCAACGCGTCCGCGCCGGTGGTGAGCCCGTTCGATCCGGCCGATCCGAACAGCTACACCTCCTCCAGCGGCGGCGTGACCGTGTACGACTCGCTGGGCGTGAGCCACGTGCAGACCTCGTACTTCGTCAAGACCGCCAACCCGAACGAGTGGCAAGTCCACAACTACGTGGACGGCACCGCGGTCGGCGCGCCGGCGACGCTGCAGTTCTCCGACACCGGCACCCTGACCAGCCCGGCCAGCGGCCAGGTGGTGATGGATCCGTACACGCCCGGCACCGGCGCCGGCACGCTGGACATGACCCTGGACCTGTCCGGCAGCACCCAGTACGGCAGCGCGTTCGCCCTGCGCGACGTACGCCAGGACGGCTACGCCGCCGGCAAGCTCAGCGAGATCAGCGTGGGCGAGGACGGCGTCGTGTTCGCCCGCTACAACAACGGCGATGACCGGGCCCTGGGCCAGGTCGCGCTGACCAACTTCGTCAATCCGCAGGGCCTGCAGTCGCAGGGCAACAACATGTGGGGCGCGACCAACGCCTCGGGCGTGCCGCGCACCGGTGCGCCGGCCAGCTCCGACTTCGGCCAGATCCAGGCCGGTGCGCTGGAGTCCTCGACCGTGGACCTGACCGAGCAGCTGGTGAACATGATCGTGGCCCAGCGCAACTTCCAGGCCAACGCGCAGATGATCTCGACCCAGGACCAGACCACCCAGACGGTGATCAACATCCGCTGACGCGGCACCGCCTGACGGAGACCACGCATGGACAAGGCCCTCTACATCGCGATGACCGGCGCCCGCGCCACCCTGCAGGCGCAGGGCACGGTCTCGCACAACCTGGCCAACGCGGACACCGCCGGCTTCAAGGCGGCACTGGCCAACACCGAGGCCTTCCCCGTGCGTGGCGCCGGCTATGGTTCGCGCGTGGCCGCCATGCACGTCGACCAGGGCTTCAACGCGCTGGCCGGCGCGCAGCAGGTGACCGGCAACCCGCTCGACGTATCGCTGCAGGCCGACCGCTGGCTGGCGGTGCAGGCGCCCGACGGCAGCGAGGCCTATACCCGCGCCGGAAACCTGTCGCTGACCCCCAACGGCCAGCTGGTCACCGCCGGTGGCCGGCCGCTGCTGGACCAGGCCGGCAACCCGGTCACCCTGCCCCCGCACCAGGCGCTGGAGATCGGCCAGGACGGCACGATCTCGATCCAGCCGCTGGGCGAAGGCGCCGACACCATGGCCACGGTCGGCCGGATCAAGGTGGTCGAGGCCGCGCCCGAACGCCTGACCCGCGGCCTGGACGGGCTGATGCGCAACACCGATCCGCAGCAGCCGCTGGCCCAGGCCACCGGCGCGGTGATGACCACCGGCGCGCTCGAGCAGAGCAATGTCGACGCGGCCGGCGCGCTGGTGCAGATGATCCAGCTGCAGCGCCAGTTCGAGATGCAGGTCAAGGTGATCAGCCGGGGCGACGACAACGCGCAGTCGGCCAACACCCTGCTGAGGTTGAGCGGCGGCTGATTTCCACGCGGCCGGTACCGGAGGCAAGGCGCGGCGAGCTGCCGGTGGGCGGCGGGGCTGCCGAGGCAAAGCGCAGCGATCCGATGGCTGGCCGGAAGCGCCGCGACGAGGGGCTCCCTTCTGCGAATGTCCCCCGGCAGCGGCCGATGGCCGCTGCCTCCTCATTGATTTCGCGACGGGAACCGCTCGCCACGGCGCTCCGCGTGGCATGCGGTTCAAGAGTCAAGGCGCTGGCGCCTTTGCCTTTCGGCCTCGTCCTGATCGAGCGAAGCGACGATCGCAAAGCGGCCTGAAGACGCGTCGGACCGGGTGGGTCGTGGCAGCGGCCATGGATCGCCGCGGTAGCGAGTGCGTACAGGGATGTACGCCCGAGCGGCCGCGACCTGCCCGGCCCGGCGCGGCTCCCGCCGGAGCCGACGCATCCACCCCGCCCTCCACCGTTCTGGCACGCCGCATGCATCTGCACCGGCGTCAATCCGCGTTGCGAGGGTGAAGCGTCATGAATCAGGCACTCTGGGTCGCCAAGACCGGTCTGGATGCGCAGCAGACGCGCATGTCGGTGGTCTCCAACAACCTGGCCAACACCAACACCACCGGCTTCAAGCGCGACCGCGCCAACTTCGAGGACCTGCTGTACCAGCAGCTGCGCCAGCCCGGCGGCTCGACCTCGGCGCAGACCCAGCTGCCGTCCGGCCTGCAGCTGGGCACCGGCGTGCGCGTGGTCTCCACCTCCAAGGACTTCCAGCAGGGCAACCCGCAGCAGACCGGGCGCTCGCTGGACGTGATGGTCAACGGCCGCGGCTTCTTCGAAGTGCTGATGCCCGACGGCAGCTCGGCCTACACCCGCGACGGCAGCTTCCAGGTCAACGCCCAGGGCGAACTGGTGACCAGCAGCGGCCATCCGGTGCAGCCGGGCATCCAGATCCCCGAGGGCGCGCAGTCGCTGACCATCGGCAGCGACGGAACGGTGAGCGTGCAGATGGCCGGCGAAGGCCAGTCGATGGAAATCGGCTCGCTGACCATCACCGACTTCATCAATCCCGCCGGCCTGCAGGCGCGCGGCGAGAACCTGTACGTGGAAACCACCGCCTCCGGCCCGGCGCAGAACGGCACGCCCGGCCTCAACGGCCTGGGCGTGCTCGAACAGGGCGCGCTGGAAGGCAGCAACGTCAACGTGGTCGAGGAGCTGGTCAGCATGATCGAGACCCAGCGCGCCTACGAGATGAACGCCAAGGCCATCTCCACCACCGACTCGATGCTCGGCTACCTCAACAACAACGTCTGACGCGCGCGCCCGCCGCGCCGCAGGAGACTCCGCATGAAGCGCATCGCACCTTTCTTCGCTGCCCTGCCCGCCAGCCTGCTGCTGGGCGGCTGCGTCGCCGCCGGCGACGTGCGCCCGTACCCGGCGATGGCGCCGGTGGTGCCGATGGTCGCGCCGAACGCGCCGGCCACGCCCGGCGCGATCTACCAGGCCGGCCCCGGCCTTGCCCTGTACCAGGACCCGATCGCGCGCGATGTCGGCGACCTGCTGACCATCAACCTGGTCGAGTCCACCGCCGCCCAGACCAGCGCGAACACCCAGGTCGGCAAGAAGAGCGACATCGCCATGGCCGCGCCGGAGATCTTCGGCGCACCGGTCACCTGGAAGGGCCGCGACATCCTCTCGGCCACCGCCAACGCCGAGCGCGACTTCGACGGCCAGGGCAAGAGCAGCCAGAGCAACAAGCTGCAGGGCAGCGTCACGGTGACCGTGATCCAGCGTCTGCCCAACGGCAACCTGGTGGTCCAGGGCCAGAAGAACATGCGCCTGAACCAGGGCGACGAACTGGTCCAGATCCAGGGCATCGTCCGTCCCAACGACATCGCCCGCGACAACAGCATCCCGTCGAGCAAGGTCGGCGACGCGCAGATCGTGTACGGCGGTCGCGGCGCCATCGCCCAGTCCAACGCGATGGGCTGGCTCGGCCGCTTCTTCAACACGCGGCTGATGCCTTACTGAGGATTGCCGGCATGCGTATCCGTTCCCTTCCGTTGCACGCGCTCCCGGTCGTTCTTGCGATCCTGTTCGCCTGCGCTCCCGCCCACGCCGAGCGGATCAAGGACCTGGCCAGCGTCGGTGGCGTGCGCGGCAACGCGCTGGTCGGCTACGGCCTGGTGGTCGGCCTGGACAACAGCGGCGACCGCACCAGCCAGGCACCGTTCACCGTGCAGAGCCTGAAGAACATGCTCGGCGAGCTCGGCGTCAACGTGCCGCCGAACGTCAATCCGCAGTTGAAGAACGTGGCCGCGGTGGCGATCCATGCCGAACTGCCGCCGTTCGCCAAGCCCGGCCAGACCATCGACATCACCGTGTCCTCGATCGGCAACGCGGTGTCGCTGCGCGGCGGCTCGCTGCTGATGGCCCCGCTCAAGGGCGCCGACGGCCAGGTCTACGCGATCGCCCAGGGCAACCTGGTGGTTGGCGGCTTCGGCGTGCAGGGCAGCGACGGTTCGCGGGTGTCGGTGAACGTGCCCAGCGTCGGTCGTATTCCCAACGGCGCCACGGTCGAGCGCGCGGTGCCCAATGCGCTGGACGGCGGCGACGAGATCACCCTCAACCTGCACCAGAACGACTTCACCACCGTGTCGCGCATGGTCGATGCGTTGAACAACGCCTTCGGCAGCGGCGCCGCGCACGCGGTCGACGGCGTCACCGTGGCGGTGGCCGCGCCGGCCGATCCGGGCTCGAAGATCGGCTTCCTGGCCCGGATCGAGAACCTGGAGCTGACCCCCGGCACCGCGCCGGCCAAGGTCGTGGTCAACGCCCGCACCGGCACCGTGGTGATCGGCTCGCAGGTGCGGGTGATGCCGGCCGCGGTCGCGCACGGCGCACTGACCGTGACCATCCAGGAATCGCTGGACGTCAGCCAGCCCGGCGGCTTCGCCAGCGGCCAGACCGTGGTCACGCCCTCCTCCACCGTCAGCACCTCGCAGGAAGGCAGCCGCATGTTCAAGTTCGAGGGCGGCACCACCCTGGACGAGATCGTGCGCGCGGTGAACGAAGTCGGCGCCGCGCCGGGCGACCTGATCGCGATCCTGGAAGCATTGCGCCAGGCCGGTGCGCTGCGCGCGGAGCTGGAAGTGATCTGATGCGCATCGATGCGCCCGCGTCGACGGAACTGGCTGCCACGCCACAGAAGGCGGACCGGGCGCGCATCGACCAGGTCGCGCGCCAGCTCGAGGGCCAGTTCGCACAGATGCTGGTCAAGAGCATGCGCGACGCCAGCTTCGGCGACTCGCTGTTCCCGGGCGAGAACCAGACCTTCCGCGACCTCTACGACCAGCAGCTGTCCAAGGCGCTGACCACCGGCAAGGGCCTGGGCCTGGCGCCGATGATCGCGCGCCAGCTCGGCCGCCAGTCCGGCATCGCCGATGCCGCGCCGCCCGTGCTCGACACACGCCTCGACGCAGCCAGCAGTCGCAGCGGCACGAGCCGCGCCGCCGCGGCGCTGGCCTACCTGCGCGATGGCGGCGCCACCGCGCCCGCGCCGGTGGCCGACCGCGCCCTGGACCTGATCGCCGGTCGCGACGGGACCACGAACGATACGGCCGCCGGTTCGGCGCTCGATGCGCTGGTGGCGCGACTGATGGATGCCGATGCCGGCGGCGATGGCGTGGTCGCGCAGACGGCCGCCGACGCCAGTGCCGCGGACGAGGCCGCATCTTCATTCGCCTCGAGCAGCCCGGAACGGTTCGTCGCCAAGATCTGGCACCACGCCCAGGCCGCCGCCCGCGAACTGGGCGTCGATGCGCGCGCCCTGGTCGCCCAGGCCGCACTGGAAACCGGCTGGGGCCGCAAGCAGATCCGGCAGGACGACGGCGCCAGCGCCAACAACCTGTTCGGGATCAAGGCCGGCGGCTGGAACGGCCGGCGCGTCAGCAGCGGCACCCACGAATACGTCGATGGCGTACGCGTGAACGAGCAGGCCGAGTTCCGCGCCTACGCCTCGCCGGCGGAAAGCTTCGCCGACTACGTGCGCATGCTGAAGAGCAACCCGCGCTACCAGAAGGCGCTGCAGTCCGGCGGCGACGTCGGCCGCTTCGCCCAGGCGCTGCAGAACGCCGGCTACGCGACCGATCCTTCGTACGCGGCCAAGATTTCGGCCATTGCCCACGGCCCCACCATCGACCGCGCCGTCGACGCGATCGCCACGGCGGCCGCGCGCGCCGGCCGTGGCGTGGTGGACGGCGCCGGCAGCATGTTCGCCAGCGCCGCCACCGCCGCCGACGGCGTCCTCAGGAGATAAGCGCCATGTCCGTCCTGTCCACCGGCACCGGTGCACTGATCGCGTTCCAGCGGGCGCTGGGCACGGTCAGCCACAACGTCGCCAACGTCAACACCGAGGGCTACAGCCGGCAGCGGGCCGAGTTCGCCACCCGCAATCCGACCGACTACGGCTACGGCTACGTCGGCAACGGGGTGAAGATCACCGACATCCAGCGCATCGCCGACCAGCTGGCCACCTCGCGCCTGCTCGACAGCAGCGGCGAACTGGCCCGCCTGCAGCAGCTTTCCAGCCTGTCCAACCGCGTCGACGCGCTGTTCTCCGACACCGCGACCAATGTCTCCGGGCTGTGGTCGAACTTCTTCGATTCGGTCAGCGCGCTGTCGTCCAACGCCGCCGGCACCGCCGAGCGCGAGGACATGCTCGCCCAGGGCGACTCGCTGGCCACCCGCTTCCGCCAGCTCGACGGCCAGCTGCAGTCCCTGGACTCGGAGGTCAACAACGGCCTGCTCGCCGGTGCCCAGGAGATCAACCGCCTGGCCACCGAGATCGCCAGGATCAACAGCACCATCGGCGGCAACGTCGACAGCGCCTCGCCGGACCTGCTTGACCGCCGCGACCAGCTGGTCAGCGAACTGGTCGGCTACACCGGCGGCACCGCGGTGAGCCAGGACGGCGGCATGCTCAACGTGTTCACCGCCGGCGGGCAGCCGCTGGTGGTCGGTCCGCAGGCATCGACCATCACCACCATCGCCGACCCGTACCGTCCGCAGCGCCTGCAGCTGGCATTGAGCAGCCAGGGCACCACCGTGCCGCTGGACCAGCGCACGCTCGGCGGCCGCATGGGCGGCCTGGTCGAGTTCCGCGCGACCGTGCTCGACCCGGCCCGTGCAGAGCTGGGCCGGATCGCGGTGACCATGGCCGACACCTTCAACACCGGCCATGCCGCGGGCATGGACTTGTACGGCGACATGGGCGGCGACTTCTTCACCCTGCCCGCACCGCGGGTCAACGCGCACGCCGGCAACACCAGCGGCGCGAGCCTGCAGGCCACGCTGGCCGATGCCGGCGCGGTCACCGGCAAGGACCTGGTGCTGCGCTTCGACGGCAGCGGCTGGACCGCGACGCGCGCCGACACCGGCGAGGCGGTAGCGCTCACCGGCACCGGCACGGCGGCCGACCCGCTGCTCGCCGGCGGCATCGCGCTGGTGGTCTCGACCACGCCGCCGCCGGCCGCCGGCGACCGCTTCCTGCTGCAGCCCACCGCCGGCGCCGCCGCGGGCATGCAGGTGGCGATCAGCGATCCGTCGCGGGTCGCCGCCGCCAGCCCGGTCTCGGGCGGCGCCGACCTGGACAACATCGGCACCGGTGCGCTGGGCGCCATGAAGGTCGTGGACGCCAGCGATCCGGCGCTGCTCGCCGATGCGGTGATCGAGTTCATCGACGCCGGCCAGTTCACCATCGACGGCGCCGGTCCCTACGCGTTCACCGCGGGGCAGACGATCAGCGCCAACGGCTGGAGCGTGAACCTCGACGGCGCGCCCGCCGCCGGCGACCAGTTCCGGATCGGCCGCACCAGCGCCCGCTCGGGCAACAACGGCAATGCCGCGCTGCTGGCCAACCTGGACGACGCGCGCGTGCTCAACGGCGGCACGGTCAGCCTCAACGGCGCACTCGGCGGCCTGACCACGATGGTCGGCTCGGCCGCACGCCAGGCGCAGTACTCGGCCGACGCGCAGCAGGCCATCAACGACGACGCCCAGGCCGCGCGCGATTCGATCTCCGGGGTCAACCTCGACGAAGAGGCGGCGAACATGCTCAGGCTGCAGCAGGCCTACCAGGCTGCCGCGCAGATCATCTCCACCGCCGACACCATGTTCCAGTCCATCCTCAACGCGGTGCGCTGATGACCGATCGCATTTCCACCGGAATGATGTTCAGCCAGTCGCTGTCGAGCATGCTGGCGCGGCAGAAGCAGCTGAACACCCTGCAGGAACAGCTGGCCACCGGGCAGAAGCTGGTCACCGCCAAGGACGACCCGGTCGCTGCCGGTACCGCGGTCGGGCTCGACCGCACCCTGGCCGAGCTCGAGCGCTTCGGCAAGAACGCCAACACGGTGGCCAACCGGCTCGGCCTGCAGGAGAACGTGCTGGCCCAGGCCGGCGACTACATGACCCGGGTCAACGAACTGGCGATCCAGGCCAACAACGACAGCCTCTCCGACGAGGACCGCCAGGCGATCGCCGCCGAGCTGCGCTCGATCCGCGACGGCATGCTCAGCGTGGCCAACAGCACCGATGGCAGCGGGCGCTACCTGTTCGGCGGCAGTGCCGACGACGTCGCACCGTTCAGCCGCACCGCCAGCGGCGTGGCCTACAACGGCGACCAGACCCAGCGCCGGGTCGAGATCGCACCGGAAACCTTCGTCGCCGACGCCACCCCGGGCAGCGAGATCTTCATGCGCGTGCGCACCGGCGACGGCACCGTCGACGCGCAGGCCGCCGCCGGCAATGCCGGCACCGGCGTGGTCGCCGGCTACGGCCGCAGCGCCAGCGGCAGCTGGGGCGGCGAGGCGTACCAGGTCACGTTCACCGGCAGCGGCAGCTACGACGTGCTCGACGGCAGCGGCGCCACCGTCGCCAGCGGCACCTGGGCCAGCGGCCAGGACATCAGCGTCGGCGGCCTGCGCCTGTCGATCGAGGGCCAGCCCGCGGCGGGCGACAGTTTCTCGATCGGGCCGGCGCCGACGCGCGACGTGTTCTCCACCCTGGACAACCTGATTGGCGCACTGGAAACCGCCACGACCACGCCGGCCGAACAGGCCGCGCGGCGCAACGCGCTGCAGGGCGCGATGCGCGACGTCGCCCGTGCCTCGGAGCAGATGATCGACGCGCGCGCGGCGGGCGGCGCGCAGCTGGCGACGATCGACAACGCCGGCGAAGTCCGCGCGGCGAACGACGTCACCATCCGCAGCACGCTGTCCGAGCTGCGCGACCTGGACTACGCCGAAGCGATCACCCGCTTCCAGATGGAAAGCACCGCGCTGCAGACCGCGCAGACGGTGTTCACCCGCATGCAGGGCCTGTCGCTGTTCAACCTGCTGCGCTGACTCCGCACACGCTGGCGATCCCGGCGATCGCTTCTTCCTGCCTCCGGGCGGCGCGTCGCACGCGCCGCCTTCTCACGCGTGTGCCCGCGCCGTGTTCCGCCGGCGACGTTGCGGTCGGCGGATCACGGCAGGCGGCTTCGTCGCCGCGCTCGCAGGCGGCCTCGGCACCCACGGGAGAACCCCGCCGCCGACCCGATCTCCGCCCTGCCCTAAATTCCGGCCGGTCCGTGCCGTTACATGGGGCGACGGGAAACCGTCACGGTGGCGCAGCGGCTGGCGGCAGCGGAAAAGGGAAGAAAAAAATTTCCTCCGACCCGCTAAAGCTTCTTGACAAAGCGCCGTTATTCAAACCAGCAGCGGCACCGGTCAACTTGATGACCCCCCTGCGGAGGCTCCGGCCAAGGCTCTGAAACCTTCCCGCCGGGATAGATCGCTTAGAGGAGAATCAAAATGGCACAAGTCATCAACACCAACGTGATGTCGCTGAACGCGCAGCGCAACCTGTCCACCAACAGCGCGAGCCTGGCGACCACCATCCAGCGCCTGTCGTCGGGCCTGCGCATCAACAGCGCCAAGGACGACGCCGCCGGCCTGGCCATCGCCCAGCGCATGACCACCCAGGTCCGCGGCATGGACGTGGCCGCCCGCAACGCCAACGACGGCATCTCGCTGGCCCAGACCGCCGAAGGCGCGCTGAGCTCGATCGGCGAGAACATGCAGCGCATCCGCGAGCTGGCCGTGCAGGCCGCCAACGGCACCAACAGCTCGCAGGACCGCGCCGCGCTGCAGAAGGAAGTCAAGCAGCTGTCCGACGAAATCACCCGCGTCAAGGACAACTCCAGCTTCAACAGCACCAAGCTGCTCGACGGTTCGACCACCAGCTTCACCATCCAGGTCGGCGCCGACGCCGGTTCGGACAACCAGATCAGCATCAGCACGGTCGACATGAGCGCCACGGCCACCGCCGTCGCCGCCCTGGACATCTCCTCGGCCTCCGGCGCCACCGCCGCGCTGACCGCGATCGACACCCAGCTGCAGTCGGTCAATACCGCCCGCGCCGACCTGGGTGCGATCCAGAACCGCTTCAGCTCGGTGATCTCCAACCTGCAGAACAGCTCGGAAAACCTGTCGGCCGCCCGCAGTTCAAGCTCAGCGACGACGCGA
>JAGHZW010000099.1:35972-37979 GCA_017745195.1 Pseudoxanthomonas sp.
GGTCATGCGCTGGGCGATGGCCAGGCCGGCACCGCGATGCTGGCCCAGGCCAAGTCGGTCCCGCAGAACGTGCTCAGCCTGCTCCAGTAAGACCGGTAAACGCACGCTGGCGGTGCGAGCAGGCCCCTCTCCGGAGGGGCCTGTTTTTTTGCGCCCTCGCCTCCGCGGCACGGAACTTGCCTGCCCCCGTGACCGGTTCGCGCACTCAAGGTCGTGGCACCACGGCCGATAGGGCTGCAAGAACCCCCGCATCCGGGCGCGGCGCGCCCGGCGAGGAACGACACGACGATGGCCAACACGATCTCCGCCTCCGGCTCCGGCCTGGACATCCCCACCCTGGTCTCGCAGCTGGTCTCTTCGACACGCACGCCGACCGAGAACCGGATCAACAGCGCCGGGACCGCCGCCAACGCCAAGCTGTCGGCGATCGGCCAGATCAAGAGCGCGATGACCACGCTGCAAGGCGCGCTGGAGAAGATGTCCGCGGCCGCCGACACCCCCGGGTTCAAGGCCACGGTGCCGACCGCGGCGGGCTTCACCGCCACCACCACCTCCACCGCGGTGGCCGGCGACTACAGCGTCGAGGTGGTGCGCCTGGCCACCGCGCAGAAGCTGTCCTCGGCCTCGTACGCCAAGGATGCGGCGGTGGGCAGCGGCACGCTGCGCATCGCCTACGGAGCCGATGCCGACGACGTGGTCAAGGTCACGATCGGTGCGGGCGCGACCCTGGCCGACATCGCCGCGGCGGTCAACGGCGCCGCCGGCGGCAAGGGCGTCACCGCCAGCGTGGTCACCGCCGACGACGGCCAGCACCTGGTGTTCAGTGCCACCGCCACCGGCAGCGAGGGCACCTTGTCGATCACCGCCAGCGGCGGCGACGGCGGCCTGGTGGCGTTGAGCAACGGCAGCGGCGGGGGGCTGGTCCAGACCGTGGCCGCGACCGACGCGCTGGTCCGGGTCGACGGCTTCGAACGCACCTCCAGCAGCAACACCATCACCGACCTGGTGCCGGGCGTGAACCTGGCCCTGACCAAGGCCGCGGCCGGCACCGCCTACACGCTCAACGTCAGCGGCGACAACAGCAGCCTGAAGAGCGCGATCAGCGCGTACGTCAGCGCCTACAACAGCGTGGTCAGCACGCTGAAGTCGACCAGCGCCTACAACAGCACGACCCGCACCGCCTCGGCCCTGACCGGCGACTCGCTGGTCCGCTCACTGCAGCAGCAGCTGCGTGGCCAGGTCAGCGCCAATGTCACCGCGCTCAAGGATCTCGGCGTCACCGTGGGCAAGGACGGGGTCATGAGCTTCGACGCGACCACCTTCGACAGCACGATCGCTTCCGATCCCGGCGCGGCCGGCAAGCTGTTCGGCGAGGAAGGCGCCTACGGCGCGAGCGTGGCCAAGCTGCTCGACGACCACCTCGATTCGATCGACGGCACCCTGGTGCTGCGCACCAACAGCATCAACAAGCAGATCTCCGGGCTGGAGGACCAGCTCGACAAGCTCGACGCGCGGATGACCAAGCTGTCGGACATGTACACCGCGCAGTTCACCGCGATGGAAACGATGATCGTGCAGATGCAGGGCAGCGCGAGCTCGCTCAACAACCTGCTCAGCTCCGAGTGAGGCCGACCCGCTCAAGCCCGCGGGCCGGCCGGCCGATAAGGACCGTGTACGGCGTCCCGCCTGCCGCCCCGGCGGCGCGGGGCACGCCGATCCGATGGCCCCGCGTCCCGCTCTCCGAGGAATGACTCCATGTACGGTTCCAGCCGCCACTTCGCCGAGCAGTACCGCAAGACCGGTGTCGCCGCCAAGGTGAACGAGGCCGATCCGCACCGCCTGATCGCGCTGCTGTTCGAAGGCGCCAGCCAGCGCATCCGCCAGGCCCAGGCCGGCCTGGCCCAGGGCGACCCTGCAAGCAAGGGCAAGGCGATCGGCGAGGCCTGCGCGATCATCGGCCACCTCAACGGTTCGCTGGACCATGAGGCCGGCGGCGAAGCGCACCTC
>JAGHZW010000099.1:38041-38710 GCA_017745195.1 Pseudoxanthomonas sp.
GGCGGCGAAGTCGCGGGCAACCTGTCGGCGCTCTACGACTACATCGTGCGCCGGCTGACCGAAGCCAACCTGCACAACGACCGCACCGCGCTGTCCGAATCGCTGGACCTGCTCGGCGAGATCGAGTCGGCGTGGAACGCGATCCCGCAGGCGCAGCGCGCCATGGCGGTCGAATCGTGACCGACGCCCCCGCCCGCCTGCAGGAGCTGCGCGCCGGGATGGACGCGATCCGCGCCCACCTCGAACACGACAACCTCGACGCGTTGCCGGCGATGGTCGACCACCACGACGCCCGCACCCGCGAGTTCTGCGCGCTGCCCGACGCAGCGCGGTTCCAGGCCGAGATCCGCGCCCTGCGTGACCTGCAGCTGGACACGATCGAACGCATGCGCGAACGCAAGGCGCGCCTGCTCGGCCTGATCCGCCAGCAGCGGCAGTCCTCGCGCGCCGCCAGCAGCTACGCCCACGCCGGGCTGGGCTGACGCCCGCCCTCCGATCGCCTCCGGATCCTGCCATGAACGACGCCACGCTCGACAACCTGCACGAGGACCTGGTGGACCTGCGCGACGCGCTGGGTCGGGAGGACTTCGGCCACGCCGGCGACGTGCTTGCCGCGCACGACCGGCGCCTGCGCGACTACATCGACAGCGTCGGCCTGCGCCACGGCGG
>JAGHZW010000099.1:38778-42787 GCA_017745195.1 Pseudoxanthomonas sp.
GCGTCGGCCTGCAGGCGCCGCTGCACGCCCTGCGCGGGCTGCTGCAGCTGCAGCACCGCGTTCCCGCGGATCCGGCCACGCCATGAGCGCGTCCTGGCCGGTGCAGGCGCGCGCGGCCGAGGCTGCGCTGTTCGACGAAACCCTCGCCTGCGAGGCGGTCCTGCCGGCCGAGTTCGCACCCGACGCCGGCCCCGGCCAGCCGTTGCAGGCCGAGGCGCTGCTGCGCAGCCTGGCCCAGGTCGAGGACCTGCGGGGCGAGGACGGCGGCGAAGAAAAGCGCGGCGAACTGCCGGCCCTGGCCCAGCGCTTGGACGCCAAGCTCGATCTCGTCCTGGCCCTGCTCGGCCGGCTGGTCCGCCAGTCGACGCCGGTGCTGTCGACCCGGCCGCTGCGCTGGTCGGTGCGTGGCCTGCGCCTGGCCGCGGTCGATCCGGTCGACCGCCCGCCCGGCACCGCCGGTGTGGTCCGGCTGCAGCCTTCGGACTGGCTGCCGGACGCCCTGGAACTGCCGGCGACGGTTGCCGCCAGCGCGGTCATCGACGGCCAGCCCACGCTGTGGCTGCGTTTCGCCCCGCTGCCGCCGGCCCTGGAGGACGCGCTGGAGCGCCACCTGTTCCGCATGCACCGGCGCGAGGTCGCCGCTCGCCGGCGCTGAGCGGCCGCGGCCTTTCCCCCGCCGGCGCACTGGGCTAAGGTGCGTGCAGATTCCGGGGAGACTCCATCGGCCCGTGCGTGTCCTGATCGTTGACGACCACACCCTGGTGCGCGCCGGGCTAAGCCGGCTGTTGCAGGGCTTCACGGGGGTGGACGTGGTCGCCGAAGCCATGAATGCCGACCAGGCCATCGACCTGGCGCAGATCCATCGCCCGGACCTGGTCCTGCTCGACCTGTCCCTGCCCGGCCGCACCGGGCTGGAGGCGCTCAGCGGCATCCTCGACAAGCTGCCCGACACGCGCGTGGTGATGATGTCCATGCACGACGACCCGATGCACGTGCGCGACGCCCTGGACCGCGGGGCGGTCGGCTTCGTGGTCAAGGATGCCGCGCCGCTGGAGCTGGAACTGGCGCTGCGCTCGGCCGCCGGCGGTGACGTGTTCCTCAGCCCGCGCATTTCCTCGCGGATGATCGCCCCGCTGCTGGGCAAGGCCAAACCCGCCGGGGTCGCCGCGCTGCCGCCGCGGCAGCGCGAGATCCTGGCCCGCATCGGCCGCGGCCTGAGCAGCAAGGAGATCGCCGCCGAGCTGGGGATCAGCGTCAAGACGGTGGAGACCCATCGCGCGCGGATGATGGAGTCGCTGGGCTGCCGCCGCGCCAACGAACTGGTGCTGCTGGCGGTCAAGCACCAGCGCGAACTGGGCTGAGGCGGACGCGTCGGCTTTCCGCCGGCGCCGGTGCGGCCCGGTCGCCCAACGACGGCCGCCAGGCCGGCATGTAAGGGAATCCCCGACACCATGTCAGGAAATGGACGAACGCGATCAGGTTGTCCCTGATTCAGTTCCCGACGCGACGCGCGCACGATGCATTCCTACGGCGCCACCCTTCCGGCGCGCATCGGGGAATGCAAGATGAAGGCCACAACCTCGGTCCAGATGGGCCAGCAGCTGCACCTGACGCCACAGCTGCTGCAGTCGATCCGGCTGCTGCAGCTGGACGCGCAGCAGCTGCAGATGGAAGTGGCCCGGGTGCTCGAGCAGAACCCGATGCTCGAACTGGACGAAGAGAGCGTGGCCGCCGCCGACGACGGCGAGGCGATCGATCCGGCCGGCGAAGCCGCGCTCGACCGCGCCTCGATCGAGAGCGCCGCGTTCGACGAACTGCCCGAATCCTCGATGTGGGACGTGGCCGGCGCCAGCTGGAGCGGCGAAGGCGAAGACCGCCTGCAGCGCATCGCCGAGCCGGGTTCCAGCGATCCGTGCGTGCGCGCCCTGCAGCGCCTGGCCCTGGAACTCGATGGCCCGCAGCTGGAGATCGCCGGCTTCTGGCTGGAGCACTGCGACGACGCCGGTTACCTGGACGGCGAGCATGAAGCCCTGCTGCTGCGCGCCTGCGCCCGTTTCGACGTCGACGCCGCACGCATCGAAGCCGTGCGCCAGCGCCTGCTGCACGGCGAGCCTGCCGGCCTGGCCGCGCGCGACCTGCGCGAATGCCTGCTCGCCCAGCTGGCCGCCCTGCCCTCGCCCTGCGCCGGCCGCCCGCTGGCCGCCCGCATCCTCGAACATTGCGTGGCCGAACTGGCCGCCCACGACCAGGCGGCCATCGCCCGCCGCCTGCTGGTCGAGGAGGCCGACGTCACCGAAGCCGTGCGCCTGCTGCTGTCGCTGCAGCCGCGCCCGGCGCAGGCCGACGCCGAACCGGGCGACGCCGGCTACGTGATCCCCGACGTGGTGGTCTGGAACGGCGATGGCCAGTGGCGCGTCGCGCTCAACCCGGCCACCGCGCCGAAGCTGGCGGTCAACGCCGGCTACGAACGCGCGCTGGCCCAGGCCGGCGACAGCGAGGGCGCCGGTCGCCTGCGCGAACTGCTGCAGGAGGCACGCTGGCTGACCCGCGGCCTGTCGATGCGCTACGACACCCTGCTGCGCACCACCCGGGTGCTGGTCGAACGCCAGGCCGCCTTCCTCGCCCATGGCGAGGAGGCGATGGCGCCGCTGACCCTGAAGGAAGTGGCCGACGAGATCGGCATGCACGAATCCACCGTTTCGCGCATCACCAGCGGCAAGTACGTGCAGACCCCGCGCGGCACCTTCGAGCTCAAGCACTTCTTCGCCGTGCGCCTGGAAGGCGCCAGCGTCTCCGGCGCGGCGGTCAAGGCCATGGTGCGCCGGCTGATCGAGGCCGAGCCGGCCGCGCGGCCGCTGGCCGACGACGCCATCGCCGCCCTGCTCGCCCGCCAGGGCGTGCACATCGCCCGGCGCACCGTTGCCAAGTATCGTGAGCAGATGTCCATCGCCCCGGCGCGCGAACGCCGCCGCGGCACCGCCCCGCTGTTGGCCCGCGCGGGCTGAGGAGAAACCAACCATGCGCAACCTCCGTGTCCTGCTCGTGGACGACCACGACGGCTTCATCAACGCCGCCATGCGCCACTTCCGCAAGATCGACTGGCTGGAGATCGCCGGCACCGCCGGCAACGGCCTGGAAGCGATCGAGCGTTCCGAAGCGCTGCGCCCGGACGCGATCCTGATGGACCTGGCGATGCCGGAGATGGGCGGCCTGCAGGCCACCCGCCTGATCAAGGCCCAGGACGAGCCGCCCTACATCGTCATCGCCAGCCACTTCGACGATGCCGAGCACCGCGAGCACGCCATGCGCGCCGGCGCCGACAACTTCGTCAGCAAGCTGTCCTACCTGCAGGAGGTCATGCCGATCCTCGAGCGGCTGGCCGAAGGGGATGCGCCGTGAGCGAGTCGCGCATCCTGGTGATCGACGGCCAGGCCGAGCGCGCCGAGCGGCTCTGCGGCCTGCTGGAGTTCATGGACCTCAACCCGCGCTGGGCGGCCTCGCCCGCCGACGTGGCCACCGCGCGCCAGCGCCCGACCGACTGGATGGCCGTGGTGGTCGGCGAGCTGGACGACGCCGAGGCCGCGCGCGGTTTCTTCGCCTGGCTCGGCGCCACCCCGCTGCCGCCCCCGGTGCTGCTGCTGCAGGGCGGCACCGCCGCCTTCGCCGCCGCACATGGCCTGCACGAAGCGGGGGTGTGGCCGCTGGAATCGCCGATCCGCCACGCCCAGCTGGAAGCCTGCCTGCGCAGGGCCAGCCTCAAGCGCCTGGATGCCGACGCGCAGGCCGGCGCCGCCGCGCCCGACAGCGGCCCGACCGGCAACAGCCCGGCGGTGCAGCGGCTGCGGCGGATGATCGGCCAGGTCGCCCCGTTCGATACCACCGTGCTGGTGCTCGGCGAATCGGGCACCGGCAAGGAAGTGGCCGCGCGCGCGATCCACCAGCATTCGACGCGCCGCGACGGGCCGTTCGTGGCGATCAACTGCGGCGCGATCCCGCCGGACCTGCTGGA
>JAGHZW010000100.1 GCA_017745195.1 Pseudoxanthomonas sp.
GCCAGGTCTTGTCGACGTTGTGGTAGCCACTGAACAGGAAGCGCCCGCGGTCGTCACAGGACGTCCTCCAGTTGCGAATGCAGCGCCTGCCGGGCGCGAGACAGATGGGTCTTCACCGAGCCTTCCGAACAGCCCATCGCGCGAGCGGTGGTGGCCACGTCCAGCTCCTCCAGCACGCGCAGGGTGAAGGCCTCGCGCTGGCGCGCCGGCAGCGCGCGCAACGCCTGCGCCAGCCGCGCGTACGCCTCGCGCTGTTCGTGCGCCTGCGCCGGTCCGTGGCCCGGATCGGTCCAGTCGATGCCCGCATCCTCGCCGCCAGGCATGTCGGCGGCCGGGCGCAGCCAGCGCAGGCGGAACCGGGCGCGGCGCTGCAGGTCGATGATGCGCCGGCGCAGGATGCTCCAGAACAGCGGGGTCCATTCCGCAGCTGGACGTTCGCGGTAGGCGAGCATCTTCATCATCGCGTCCTGCACCGCGTCCAGCGCATCGTCGCGCTGGCGCAGGCCAGCCTCGGCGAAGCGGAACGCGCGCGGGCCGATGTCGGACAGGAACGCGTCCAGCGACGCCCACTGGGGCATCGTCCGTGCGTCCCAGCCGGAGTCGAGGGGCGTGGTCACCAGCACAGCTTAGCCGTGCGCACCCGGGCGCGGCCCGTGCCGCCACATGGCCGGACGCGGTGGGTCGAGGCCAGCG
>JAGHZW010000101.1 GCA_017745195.1 Pseudoxanthomonas sp.
GGCGGAAGAACACGCCCTTGGACGTGCCGCCGCGCATGTAGGTGGCGGGAATGCGCAGCTGGGGGAGTGCAGTCATGGCGTCCGGATCCGGAAGGTGGAGTCAGCCCAGCAGGCCGAGTTGCTGTGGCGGCGGCGTGGCGGGCGCGCGCAGCGGCCAGGCCTCGACGACCTCGTAGCGATAGTCGTCGCCTTGGCCGGCGACCTCGACCAGCTCGATGGCGTCGACCCGCCACGACACCGGCGTGATGTCGAGCGGCGCGATTTCCTGCGGGGCGTTGTAGCTCACGGTGACGTGGGCGCGATGGCCCTGCGTCTCGACGATGCCGTTCGCGCGCAGCTTCTCGCGCACGGACGCCTGGAGCCGGGTCAGGCCATCGGGCTTGCCGTGCGCAGGAAGGTACAGCCAGAGGACGCGCCTGGGTGGCGCGCCCGCGCTCTGCAGGCGGTCGAGCTGCATGTCGAAGGACGGGGCATCGATTCTGGCGCAGGCCAGGCGCATGGCCTCGCGCGCTTCCGGCGGATGCAGGTCGGACAGCGTCTGGTGCCAGTTGCGCAGTGGAGAAATCCGTCGGCCCAGCGTCACGTCCAGGCCGCGTTCGAGCAGCGGGCGCATCAGCGCCTCGCGGATTCCGCCCGGCACCCGCGCCATCACGAACAGCGTGCCCGGCGCCGCCATCAGGCCGCCTTC
>JAGHZW010000102.1 GCA_017745195.1 Pseudoxanthomonas sp.
GACCATGAGATCGCGGATCGTCATCTCGCGCGTGACCCATGGATCGTACATCTGGAACGACGGGATGTGATCGATCACCTTGTCATCCCAGTCGAGTCTGCCCTGGTCGACCAGCGTGGCGATCGCCGCGACCGTGAACGCCTTGCCGGTCGAGCCGGTGGCGAAGATCGTGTCGGCGTCGACCGGCGCATCGTCGCCGAGCTTGCGCACGCCCCACCCGTGCGACAGCGTGGTCTGGCCGTGCTCGACGATGGCGATGGCGAGACCGGGCGCGCCGGAATCCTGGCGCAGCACCTCGACGTGCTCGACGAACCCCGCCGGCGGATCGGCCAATGCGGCGCCGGGGACCGAGGCCAGCAGGAGCATGGTCGCGAGGCGCAGCGCATCAGGCCGCAGGTTGCGGAACATCTTGGTCTCCCGGAGCGGGTTGCTTGAGAATGCGCGCCAGCCCGATCGTCGCCAGCGGGACGACGTAGATGGCGAGCAGGATCGCGGCGAGGAAGCGGTATCCGCTGCCGATCAGGTCGACCAGGCCGATCGCGCCGGCGAGGAACACGCACAGCACCAGCAGCGCGAGCGCCAGGACCACGCGGCGGCGCGGCCCGAGCGGCTCGCCACGGCGGCGCTGCCAGGCTTTGTCGACGCGCTCGTTGAACGCGTGGACCGCGCTCGCCCCGCTCTCGAGC
>JAGHZW010000103.1 GCA_017745195.1 Pseudoxanthomonas sp.
GCCTGTTCTTCGGCTACTACCCGGCGCGCAAGGCCTCGCAGCTGGATCCGATCGAAGCGTTGAGGCAGTAGCGGGAGCTGTGGGCGCGGCGCCTGGCTAGGGGGCTGGTTTCAGCCGCAATCGATCGATGGCGGGAGACGGCCGAGCCCAGGCGCGCATCGGCGACGTTGAACGGCCTGGTTGCCGTCGGCCGCGCCGGCGTAGTGAGCAGTCCGCATCCGGACGGCGGCGCTGTTCCCGCCTCGCTGCGCATCGACGCTGGCCTGCTCCGCCGTCGCCACCCGACCACGCGGCGTGGCAGGCCGATGATCGCCCGGATTCCATCAACGAGCTGCCGGCGGACTTGCGGATCGCTGGCCCCGGTCGCTGCCGCGCAGCGGCTCGCGTAGATCACACGCCGGACCCCCTGCCTTCGCTGTCACCCCCGAAGGCGCGGGCCCAGCCCGACCTGCGCCACTGCCTGATGGCGTAGGTGGCGCATCCGCAAAGCAGACAGCGAGCCACCGACGATAGGGCCTCGTGGGTCAGGCGCCCCGGCTGGCCTGTGGCCTGGACGCAGAGGTCATCGGCGGAGGCACATGCGACGGCATGATCGGGCGCGGCAAACGTGCGGACAGATCCTTCAGCGCCACTGGCCGGTGGCGCGTCTGCTGGCGGCATCTGATGCAGATGCAAGCAAT
>JAGHZW010000104.1 GCA_017745195.1 Pseudoxanthomonas sp.
GGTGGGGCCTGTCCTTGCACCAGCCGCATTCGCTCTCCTGGCCGCCGTTGTCGACGATGGAGCGCGTCGCGCAGCACGCGCTCCATCGCCTCGGGGTCGATGGGCTTCTGCAGGTAGGAGCGGGCGCCCAGGCGCAGGCATTCCTCGATGTCGCTGCGCGCGCCGAGCGAGCTGAGGATCACCACGCGTGCCGTGGGATCGGCGTCGAGGATCCGGGCCAGCGCCTGGCGGCCATCGCACTCGGGCATCACCAGGTCGAGCAGGACCAGGTCCGGTTTCAACGCCTGGTACTGGGCAACCGCGTCCAGGCCGTTGCCGGCTTCGCCGGCGACCTGGAACCCGGCTTCCTCGAGCTGGCCGGCAGCCAGCATGCGCAGCGCGCGCGAATCGTCGCAAAGCAGCACGGTCGGTCGTGCGGTCATCTCGTTTTCCCCCGGTGGATGATGGGCCGCATGAGGACCCTGTGGGGCCTAGCGGCCGCGCGGGGAAAACCTTTAGGCGGTCCTATGCGGCCGGACCGCGATCCAGCAGCACGATCAGCGCGTGCAGCATCAGCCCGATCAGGCCGCCGACCAGGGTGCCGTTGAAGCGGATGTACTGCAGGTCGCGGCCCACGCTCAGTTCCAGCTGTTCGACCAGGTGGCGCTCGTCCCAGGCCTTCACGGT
>JAGHZW010000105.1 GCA_017745195.1 Pseudoxanthomonas sp.
CTGCGGCCTGGCCCGCGACTACTGCGTGTTGTGGACCGCACAGGACGCGGCGGCGGCCGGTTTCGGCGTGCGCTTCCTCTGGGAGCTGACCCGCCCGGTCACGCCCGCCGGTGATGCGCCCACCCGCGAAGCGCTGCTGGCCGCCGGCGTCGCCATCGACGCCTGACGGCGCTTCGGGCAGCGGCCGCTCAGCAGGCCGCTGCTAGGCTGGTCGGGTCATGAGTACCGAGTACCTCCCCCTGCCGTCGGCGATCGCCGACGATCCGCCGCCCGTCCCGCCGGAGCCGCCGCTGCCCAGCGACTGCTGCGAGAGTGGCTGCCCGATCTGCGTGCACGACCTGTACGCGCAGGAACTCGACGCCTACCGCCAGGCCCTGGCCGACTGGCTGCGCCGCCACCCCGGCGCCAGCTGAGGTGTCCGTCGCGGGCCGATGTCCGGTCCGGCGACGTCAGGCCGGTGACGTCAGGCCGATGGCGTTGTCGCGGTTGCCGGCAGCGGCGGCACCGGCGTCGGCCGGCCCAGCGGATCCAGCGCGATCATCACGAAGTGGCCGCGGGTGCACAGCTTGCGTTCGCCGGTGAGCAGGTTCTCGGTGATCA
>JAGHZW010000106.1 GCA_017745195.1 Pseudoxanthomonas sp.
GCTGGCCGAACTGCTGCAGCGTGAAGGCCGGGCCGCGGAAGCGGTGCAGGCGTGGCAGCAGGCGGTGGCCATGGCCGAGGCGCAGTACGGCACCGATACGATCTCCACCGCGCGCCACCGGCTGCCGCTGGCGGAAGCGCTGTTGGATGCGGGCCAGCCGGCGCAGGCGCGCGAACAGGTGCGCCGTGCCGCACCGTTGCTGCGCGAACAGCTGGTGCCGGGTTCGGAACTGCCGCTGCGGCTGGCGCGGCTGGAGTCACGTCTCGGGATGCACGCGCACGGCGCAGGCGGCGATGACGGCGCTGCCGTGGCCACGGCCCCGTAAGGTCGAGCGCGACGCTCCCGGCCTTCGGGCGAAGGTGCCCGCGCACATGGGAGATGGCCACGGCCGTGTTGCGTCGCCAGGATCGTGTCCCGCGCAGGCCAGATGGCGATCACGCCAAGGCCGTCGCCACGGCCCCGCGAAGTTGAAGTGCGACGTTCTCAGACTTCCAGCGAAGCGAGATCGCCCTTCGTCTCCAGCCACGCCTTGCGGTCGCCGGCCCGCTTCTTCGCCAGCAGCATGTCCATCAACGCGCGGGTTTCGTCGCCGTCGTCCACGTACAGCGCGTAGATGCCCAGTCCCTTGACCGACGTGAAGTCGTAGCC
>JAGHZW010000107.1 GCA_017745195.1 Pseudoxanthomonas sp.
CTGGTGTACCAGGACCTGGAAGACCTGGAAGCGGCGGTGCGCGAGGGCAACCCGGGACTGGGCCGCTTCGATTCCTCGTGCTTCGATGGCGAGTACGTCACTGGCATCGAGTCGGGCTATTTCGAACGGATCCAGCAGATGCGCTCGGACGAAGCCAAGCGCAAGCGCCGCGTGTCGTGACGCGGCGGGTCGCCGCTCCCCCGCCGGGGCGGTGACGGCATTCCATGGATTCGCTCTTCGCCGCCGCCCGCCAGTGTCTGGATACCGCCGACCCGGCGGAGAAGGCCGGGTTGGCGCGCCGCCATGCCGCCGCGTTCGCGCATGGCGAACTTCACATTCCGGACGACGCGCCACCGCCGGAGCCGATCCGCATGCCGGGCCGTCCGCCGCGGCCGCGGCTGGTGCACCCGCGCGAGCTGCCGCGGCGCGGGCTTGGCAGCGACGAAGGCCGCGCCGCCTTCCTGCATGCCATCGCCCATATCGAACTCAACGCGATCGACCTGGCCTGGGACGCGGTCTACCGGTTCCGCGGCCTGCCAGCGGACTTCTATCGCGACTGGGTCCAGGTGGCCGATGACGAGGCGCGCCATTTCGTGATGCTGCGCGAACGGCTGCGCGAGTTCGGCCGCGACTACGGCGACTTCG
>JAGHZW010000108.1 GCA_017745195.1 Pseudoxanthomonas sp.
CTGGTGTACCAGGACCTGGAAGACCTGGAAGCGGCGGTGCGCGAGGGCAACCCGGAGCTGGGCCGCTTCGATTCCTCGTGCTTCGACGGCGAATACGTCACCGGCATCGAGCCGGGCTATTTCGAGCGGATCCAGCAGATGCGCTCGGACGAAGCCAAGCGCAAGCGCCGCGCCTCCTGACGTGGCAGTCGCCGCTCCCTCGTCGGAGCGGTGACGGCATTCCATGGATTCGCTCTTCGCCGCCGCGCGCCAGTGCCTGGACACCGCCGATCCGGCGGAAAAGGCCGCGCTGGCGCGCCGCCATGCCGCCGCGTTCGCCCGCGGCGAACTGCGCATACCCGACGACGCGCCGCCACCGGAGCCGATCCGCATGCCGGGCCGCCCGCCGCGACCGCGGCTGGTGCATCCGCGCGAGCTGCCGCGGCGTGGACTTGGCAGCGACGAAGGCCGCGCCGCCTTCCTGCATGCCATCGCCCATATCGAACTCAACGCCATCGACCTGGCCTGGGACGCGGTCTACCGCTTCCGCGGCCTGCCGGCGGACTTCTATCGCGACTGGGTCCAGGTGGCCGACGACGAGGCCCGCCACTTCGTGATGCTGCGCGAACGGCTGCGCGAGTTCGGCCGCGACTACGGCGACTTCG
>JAGHZW010000109.1 GCA_017745195.1 Pseudoxanthomonas sp.
AGGTCGAGGCGCTGCGCGGGATCGACCTGGACATTCCCGCCGGGCAGGCCGGTCTTGACCTGGACTTGCCGACCCCGTCGGGACCGATCAGCCCGACCATCTGCCCGGCGGGAATGTCCAGGTCGATCCCGCGCAGCGCCTCGACCTTGCGGTAGTGCAGGCGGATGCCGCGAAGCGAGATGCACGGCGGCGCGGGCCCGGGCATCGCCTACTCCTGCGGTTCGCGCAGCGCCAGCGATCGCGGCCACTCCGCGTTCGGATCGAGCTTGAGCCAGGCCACGCCGGGCAGGCCGGTCTTGACCTGCGCCTGGTGCCTGCGCAGCAGGTCCGGCGGGATCTGCGCACGCACCCGGAACATCAGCTTCTCGCGCTCGCTCTCGGTCTCCACCGTCCGCGGGGTGAACTGCGCCTGGCTGGCGACGAACGACACCCGCGCCGGGATCACGAAGTCCGGCGCCGCGTCGAGCACGATCCGCACCTCCGAACCGAGCGGGATCCGCCCGGCGCTGCCCGAGGGCACGAAGAAGGTCATGTACACGTCGGTCAGGTCGAGCATGTTCAGCACGCGGCCGCCACCGGCCAGCACCTCGCCCGGCTGCGCCAGGCGCAACTGGATCCGGCCGTCGCGCGGCGCGCGCAGCTC
>JAGHZW010000110.1:0-10393 GCA_017745195.1 Pseudoxanthomonas sp.
CCATGAGCTGCGCCGACGATCCGGTGCCGGGCACGCTGATGGTCGAGCCGACCGAGAGCGAATCGCTGCATGAACTGGATCGCTTCATCGACGCGATGGTCGAGATCCGCCGCGAGATCGCCGCGATCGAGGACGGCCGCCTGGACCGCGAGGACAACCCGCTCAAGCACGCCCCGCACACCGCGCTGCAGGTGTCGGGCAGCGAGTGGACCCACGCCTACCCGCGCGAGCTGGCCGCCTTCCCGCTGGCCTCGCTGAAGCTGCAGAAGTACTGGCCGCCGGTGGCGCGGGTGGACAACGTCTACGGCGACAAGAACGTGTTCTGCGCCTGCATCCCGGTGGATGCGTACAAGGAAGACGCCGAGGCCTGAGCCCGGCGCCGCTGGCGGTCACGGAGGCCCCGCAACGCGGGGCCTCCGCATTTCCGACGCACGAATGTGAACGCGAAGATGAACGTGGCGCGGGCGACAGGCACCGCGCGCGCCGTCAGCCGCGCAGCTTCAGGCTCGGGTTCTCGTCGATCGAGCCGTCCGGCTCAAGCACCACGAATCGGCCGCCGTTGCGTTCGAACAGCACCGGGATCGGCGCCTGGAAAAGCGGCCGGCGCACGAAGCGCAGCTGCCAGTTGAACTGGCGCATGGTGTCCAGCGTGGCCAGCTGGCCGGGCGTGAGGCCCGCTTCCAGCCGGGCCTGGTCGGGTGATACCTGCGGCTTGCGCCGCTCGTTCTGCAACATCGACATCCGCACGTGCTCCTTCTCATCACGACGCGGTCGCCGTGGGGCCTTCCGCGCTGGCCCATTGAAAGCAAGTCCCGTGCCGGAGTGCGCGCGCCACGCCTGACGGGCGTGCACCACCAACGGCGCGGCCATGCGGTGGACGAAGCAGCCGCGGACGGTCGGTGATTGCCGCAACGCGTCACTTCGCTATTCCGTGCGCGTGAAGCGTTCACGTCACGGCACCACCACACCGCGACGACGCGCGGGCGACGCTGCCTTGACGCCACGCTGCGGAGGATCAAGGCCACCATCGCCGTACAGGTTGCTGACCATGGCCACCCGCAAGACGCCCACCGCCAGCGCACCCGGGCGTCAGCCCGATCGCACGCCCAATCCTCCGAAGCCGAAGGCGCCTGGCGCCACCGGCCGTCGCGCGGCCGGAACCGACCCGGATGCGGATGCGCCGCGCGGCAACGGCGACGAACTCCAGCAGCAGGCCGGTGGCGACCATCCGCCGCTGACCACCAACCAGGGCGTAGTGCTCGCCGACAACCAGAATTCGCTCGCCGCCACGCCGCGCGGCCCGACCCTGCTGGAGGATTTCATCCTCCGCGAGAAGATCACCCACTTCGACCATGAGCGCATTCCCGAACGCATCGTCCACGCGCGTGGCAGCGCCGCGCACGGCTACTTCGAGCTGACCCGTTCACTGAAGCGCTACACCACCGCACGGCTGTTCACCGAAGTCGGCACGCGCACGCCGGTGTTCACCCGCTTCTCCACCGTGGCCGGCGGCGCCGGCTCGGTCGACACGCCGCGCGACGTGCGCGGCTTTGCGGTCAAGTTCTACACCGGGGAAGGCAACTTCGACCTGGTGGGCAACAACATCCCGGTGTTCTTCATCCAGGATGCGATGAAGTTCCCCGACGTGGTCCACGCGGTGAAGATGGAACCGGACCGCGCGTTCCCGCAGGCGGCCAGCGCCCACGACACGTTCTGGGACTTCATCTCGCTGACCCCCGAGTCGATGCACATGATCATGTGGGCGATGAGCGATCGCACCATCCCGCGTTCGCTGCGCATGATCGAGGGCTTCGGCATCCACAGCTTCCGCTTCCTCGACAAGGCTGGCGCCAGCACCTTCGTCAAGTTCCACTGGCGGCCGAAGCTGGGCATCCAGTCCACGATCTGGGACGAGGCGGTGAAGCTGCAGGCCGCCGACAACGACTTCCACCGCCGCGACCTGTTCGAGGCGATCCAGGCCGGCGCCTTCCCGGAATGGGAACTGGCCGTGCAGCTGTTCACCGAGGAGCAGGCCGCGGAATTCCCGTTCGACCACCTGGACCCGACCAAGATCATTCCCGAGTCGCTGGTGCCGCTGCAGGTCGTCGGGCGGATGGTCCTGGACCGCTGGCCGGACAATTTCTTCGCCGAAACCGAGCAGGTCGCGTTCTGCCCGGCCAACATCGTCCCGGGCATCGATTTTTCCAACGACCCGCTGCTGCAGGGACGGCTGTTCTCGTACCTCGACACCCAGCTGATCCGCCTGGGCGGACCGAACTTCCACCAGATCCCGATCAACCAGCCGCGCTGCCCGTTCGCCAACCACCAGCGCGACGGCCACATGCAGATGCAGGTGCACCGTGGCCGGGTCAACTACGAACCCAGTTCGCTGCAGGAGGACAGTCCGCGCGCTGACCGGCGCAGCGGCTTCCGCCACCACGCCACGCCGCCGGACGACGGAGCCAAGGGCCGCCTGCGCCCGGACAGCTTCGCCGACCACTACAGCCAGGCGCGCATGTTCTTCACCAGCCTGGAGGCGCCCGAGCAGGCGCATCTGGCGTCGGCACTGGTGTTCGAGCTGTCGAAGGTGGAGACGCCGAAGGTGCGTGAGCGCATGGTCGGCCACCTGCGCCACATCGATGCCGGGCTCGCCCGGCGCGTGGCCGATGGCCTGGGCCTGGACACGTTGCCGCCGGCGCCGCCGTGCGCAGTGCCGCCACAGGCGATGCCGGACACGCCGGAGGTGCGGATCATCGGTCGCAACCGGGCCACGCTGGAAGGACGCAGCATCGGCATCCTGTTCGACGAGGGCTCCGACGCCGGCGCGATCCGGGCACTGGCGCGCGCCGCCGCCGACGCGGGCGCCATGGTCAAGCTGGTCGCGCCGAAGCTCGGTGGCGCCATCCTGTCGGACGGTCGCAAGCAACCTGCAGACGGGCAGCTGGCCGGCACGCCTTCGGTGGTGTTCGATGCGGTGGCGGTGGTGCTGTCGGCGCAGGCCGGCGCACGGCTCGCCAGGGAGAGCGCGGCGGTGGACTTCGTCGCCTTCGCCTTCGCCCACCTCAAGGCCATCGCCCACGACGCCGGTGCGGCGCCATTGCTGGCGGCGGCGAACGTGCAGGCCGACCCGGGCATCGTCGATGCCACCGATACGCGGGCCTTCCTCGCCGCCGCAGCCACGCGCCAGTGGGCGCGCGAACCGGCGGTACGGATGCTGGCCTGAGCGCGCCGCGTCGCCGGTGGAGGTGCCGACAACGGCACGTCCGCCGGCTCGCGCACGTGGACGACGGCCGCCGTCGGGACCGTGTCCGGGCCGGAGAGCCAGGCTCGCAGACTCCGCCGCGACGTGCTGCCGTCGCAATCTTCCAGGCTACAGGCCTGACGGCCAGGTCTCCTCGACACCGGTCGCCGCATGCACTCCGGTCACGTGTTCCGGCCCCAGTGGCGTCACCGCGCGCGTGCGGTCGAACCAGACGTAGGCGTCGAATTGCCCGGACAGGCTGGCCTGTGCGTAATGGCTCTGCAGCTCGGTTTCCGGCAGGTAGATCACGCCGATGAAGCGCTCCAGGCGCGCCGGCGCCAGCGTGGCACGCAGTCCTTCGTGCTGGCCACGGCGCAGGTCGAGCAGGCAGCGTTCCGCGCCGGCATCGTGGCACAGCCGCTCCACGCTGCCTGCAAGCGATGGCCGGACCTGCTTGATCTCCATGTCACCGTCCCATTCGCTGGCGGCGGCGACGGTACCTTCGTGGGTGCCGAAGCCAACCAGCGCGACCCGTTCGCCGTGCGCCTCGCGGCACAGCTGGCCGATGTTGAGCTCGCCGCGGGCGGAACCCATCTCGGTATGGCGTGCGTCGCCGATGTGCGAGTTGTGCGCCCAGACGATCGCCCTGGAATGCGGCCCCTTTGCCTCCAGCAGGTGGCGCAGGGTGTCGAACATGTGCATGTCGCGCAGGTTCCAGCTTTCCGCGCTGCCGTAGTACATCGCCCGGTAGTAGCGCTCGGCCGAGGCCACCAGCCGCGCGTTCTGGGTCGCGTCCAGGTAACGCTCGCCATCGGCCACGGCCGCGTATTCCAGGCGACGCTCCAGCAGTTCCCGGCACTGGCGCACCACCGCCTTTTCGCAGGTCGCATAGCCGGCGCCGAGTGCGGCCCTGCCGTAGCTGGCAGGCGCGTTCTGCCACGGAGTGAGGCACGCGTAGCGGCGACGCGCCACGGCCGCGGCTTCCGGATCGACCCGGTCAAGGTATTCCAGCACCGCCGCGATCGAGGCACCGAGGCTGTACAGGTCCAGGCCGTAGAAACCGACCTGCACGTCGGCGGCGCGACCTTCGTTGTGCCGGCGCATCCACGCGACCAGCCCGGTCACGTCGGTGTTGCGCCACATCCAGGTGGGGAAGCGCTGGAACGCCGCACCGCGACCATCGACCGACCGGTGCCGGACATGGCGGTTGATCGCCGCCGCATCCGGCCAATCGGCTTCCGCGGCGACGATGTCGAAGCCGTGGCGCTCCACCAGCATGCGCGTGATCGCCGCACGCGCCCGGTAGAACTCGGAAGTGCCGTGGCTGCACTCGCCCAGCAGCACCACCCTGCAATCGGCGAAACGCTCGAACGCGTCGGCGAAGCCCGCCGCGTCAGGCCCCGGCAGGTGTTCGGCCGCGGCGGCCACCTGCGCGATTTCGTCCGCGCCGTTCGTGCCGTTGCGGGCCTTGCGCCCTGCACCGGGATGCGGCGCGGCCACGCGATGGCCATCCTCCGTCCAGCCCTGCGCGCCGACCAGCGGCACGAAGATGACGCCGCCGAGGTCGTCATCCTCGTAGCGCATCTCGTCCACGCGCAGGATCCGGCGGAGCCGCTGCGCGCCATGGCCGTCGTCCACCGGCACCACCAGCCGCCCGCCGATGGCCAGCTGCTCGCGCAGCGCCGGCGGCGGTTCGGGGGCACCGGCGGCGACCAGGATCGCGTCGAACGGCGCCGCCACGGGCCAGCCGCGACTGCCATCGCCGACGTGCACGTGCACGTTGTCCTGGCCGAGGTCGTGCAGGCGCGATGCGGCCTGCGCCGCCAGCGCCGGATGCCGCTCCACCGTGTCGACCTGCGTCGCCAGCCGCCCGAGGACCGCGGCGGCATAACCCGAGCCCGCGCCGACCTCGAGCACGTGGTCGTCGGGCTCGATGTCCGCCGCCTGTGCCATCAGCGCGACGATGTACGGCTGCGAGATCGTCTGGCCTTCGCCGATCGGCAGCGGGCTGTCGTCGTAGGCGAGCTCGTCCATGCCCGGCTCGACAAAACGCTCGCGTGGGACTGCGCGCATCGCGTCGAGCACGCGCGGATCGCGGATGCCGCGCGCAGCCAGGTGCTCCTGGACCATGCGGTCGCGGGCGCGGGCGTAATCGGGCATGGACGCCTCCTCCGGCGCGGCGACGCGCCCGGCGCCGCCGCATTCCCGCTTCAGGCGCTGCGCTTGCGCGTGCGCGCCGCCTTTTTTGCCGCGGCCTTGCGCACGGCCGGACCCTTGGTGCGCGCGGCCTTCTTGGCCGCCGCCGAACGGCTGGACGCGGTGCGCTTGGAGGCCGCCTTCTTCGCCTGGCTCGACAGCGCCTTCTTGCCGGCGACCTTCTTCGCCGTCGTGCCGCGGCTGGCCGTCTTGAGCGCCTTCTTCGCCCCGGCCGAGCGGGTCGCGGACGTCTTCTTCGTCGACTTCGATGCCTTCGTGTCCTGCGCGGCCTTCTTTTTCGTGGCCTTCGACGCGGTCTTGGACGGTTTGGCCTTCACACCTGCACGGCGCGCCTTGGACAGGCCGATGGCGATGGCCTGCTTGGTGCTCTTGGCGCCGTGCTTGCCCTCGCGGACGTGTTCGATCTCTTCCTTCACGTATTCGCCGGCCTGGGTGCTGGCGGACTTGCCTTCGCGCTTGTCGCGCGCCGCCGCCTCGCGTGTCTTCTTCTCCGGCATGACGCTACTCCGTCGCGGATGACGCAGCCGGTGTAGCAGCTGCACGGTGAACACCACGTGCAACTTCGCGGCTGTACTGCAGGCGATGGATTCAGGTTCAGGCAGCGATGAGTCCGGTTCCTCGCGACATCGCGGTGACTCTTACATCCTTCCTCGCGTCCGTTCGATCAGGAAGCGCACACCGCCATTTGACGCCCGTTACCGGCCGCCATCAGAATCCGCCGCCACCGACAACCGAGCAGGGAACTCGATGCCCGTCCGCGCCTTCGCATGCCTGGTACTCGCCCTCGCCGCACTTGCCGTTCCGGGCATCGCCTCCGCTGCCCGGAGCGAACCAGAGGACGTCGACGCGATACGCCGCGTCGTGGAGGCGTTCCGCACCTCGATCATCGACCATGACCGGGCCGCGTTCATGGGCCTGTTCTTCTCCGGGGTTCCGGGCGAAGTGACCTGGCAGTTCGCCAACGACGACGCGCGGATGGCCCGCATCCGCAAGGACAAGCCGGAGGCGCGCAAGGCCCGGCACCTGCCCGAGGTCAACCACGTGGCCTTCATCGACGCGATCGTAGCCAGCAGGAAGACCAGCGAGGAGGTCTTCTCGAACATCGACATCGATACCGACGGGGAAATCGGATCGGTGGCGTTCGACTATGAATTCCTTTCCGACGGCAAACAGACCAACTGGGGCCGCGAGATGTGGCAGCTCGTGCGCACCGAGGACGGCTGGAAGATCATCTCGGTGATCTGGTCGATCCACGATCCCGCCACGGCCGGCTGACAGCGCACAACGCGACCGCAACTTTCCCGTCGGAGCCTCGCCCCCCCCGCGGCAGCAGTACGGGCTACCGGGCGATGCACCCGCACGCTCGTGCTTCGCGCGGACCATCACAGGGCCCGCGCACAATCGCCGCCCCGCAGCGGAGGAACCGCCGGGCCATCAAGGCAGCCGCAACTGGACAAGTACGAACAGGTTCGTCAGGAAATGCACGAACACAGAGGCCAGGAATCCGCGAAACCGATTCGCCACGTTGTGGATAAGAACGCAGAACGCAAGGAAGTTCACGAAGATCGAGGCATAGACGATCTCCATGTAGGCAACCATATGGAAGGCGGCAGCAATGGCCGCCACGATGACCGGAACCAGCCAGCGACTCCTTCCCAGGCTCGGAGACAGTCCCCGGATCCAGAGCAGACAGAAAAAGTTCTCGACCAGGGGTGCGACCAGCAATGGAGACACCCATGAAGCTTTCGACTGGAAATCCTGGATCTGCCTGACATCCGTCGGAATGCCGGACAGGCCCGCGAGCAGCGTGATGGCCTGTTCGAGAAAATTCTGCAGCAGGAAAACCAGCATGCTCAACGGAATGCATGCCACGAGCAACCGAAGGTAGCCCGCCCTGAAGAAATTTCTCTCCAGGAAATCGGGGATCATTTTTCCGGTCCAGGTGAATGACATTGTCCGACGACCCTCTCCATGGTCCAGACAAGCCCACCGACGCCTGCCTGAAGCAGCGACTTCACATGGTCTCGCATCGCTCCCGGAGCCATGCCGGCCGCGATGCCATGGGATCGACTATCCGCCTGGCCATCGGCCGGCTCCATCGGCGAACACCCTTGGCGCACATCAGGGAAATCCGAGAGACGAAGATCCGGCCGTTCGGTACGCCACACCACGCTTCACCCGACCGCCGAAGCAGGGATTTTCAACCCGGATCGTAGTGGCGATACCAGGCCAGCACGCGCGGCGCGAGCCGGGAATCCGGCGCCAGGCCAAGTGCATCGAATGCGTCCAGCACGTCTCGCACGAGGCGCTGCGCCACGGTCGGGCCGGCGCGGCCATCGAGCTCGTCGACATCCAGCTGTGCCAGCGTCCATTCGTGCAGGCGGTCGGCGCGGGGCTCCAGTGCGGCGCGCAGCCAGCCGTCCAGTGGATGCACGCGGTAGCCGCGGTGCTCCAGGGCGTGGATCCGTCCACGCAGCAGCGCTTCGGCGCCGCGGAACCATTCGGTATGGCCGCCGGCCTGGACGCGGATCGCCAGCGGCGCCGGCGCGTTGTATTCGCCCAGCCCGGCGCGCAGCGCCAGTTCCAGGTCGCGTGCGTCGCGCACCGACTCGGCCTCCACCAGTACGCCGCGCTCGACGTCGAAGAACTCGAACCAGCGTGGATGCAGCGCTCCGATGCGCGACAGCGGGTCGTTGGAGAAGCCGATCTTGCAGTGGTCCTCCCAGCGGCACGGGAACACGTAGGCGTAGCAGCGACCATCGATCGGCACCCGCGCGACCGGCAGCTCGTCGCCGGTCGCGCCGGCCCGCACACCTGGCCCGTCCGCGCCTGGCCCTTTCATCGCCCAGTCTTGGCCGCCGGGCGCAGCGCCGGTTGCACGCCGGCGCCGGCCGCGGCCTGCTGCGCCGCGGACACGGAACGCTGCGACGGCGCCGGCGCAAGCGGCGGGCGCTGCAACGTCCGTACCGGGGTGAAGGTGCGCTGCCGGGTCTCGTCCGTGGCCGGCTGCATCGGCGGACGCGAAAAAACGTCGGGCCGCGCGCGGAACACGACGCTCATCCGCGGCGGCACCGGCTTCGTGGTCTTGGGAATGCCGTGCTCGTGGGTGGTCTGGCTGGCGTGGCTCATCACCAGCAGGCTGCCCGGCTCCAGGTCGATGCCGAGCGCACGGCCGCCCGCCTTGGCGCGGATGTTCATCCTCCGCGGCGCGCCGAGCGAGACCAGTGCGATCGGTTGGCCGGGAACAAGCATGTGCAGTTTGTCGTTGTGCATGGCGACGCTGTCCTGGCCGTCGCGGTACAGGTTCAGCCCCGCCGAGTTGTAGGCGCCCGGCACGGTGGCCTGCACCCGCGCCAGCATTGCCGCCAATGGCAGTCCTGCAGGCAGGTCATCACCCGGCTCTTCTCCGAACGGATACCAGGCCTGCAGCCGCGGCACGTCGACCACGCGGTCGTACATCGGCCGCCGCTGGTGTTGCCAGTCGCAGCCCTCGCACAGCGCCTGGAACCACGCGGCGGCCTCGTCTTCGCCGACGAACGCGGGCCAGTAGCGGATACCGCCCTCGGCATCGTCGACCAGTTGCAGCGGAGTGGCGGCGAACAGGTCCATGCTCAATGGAAGTCCCTCGATTCGACCGGCAGGCCACCAAGCAGGCCGCTGAGGTCCTCCATCCGTCCGGCGACCAGGTGCTCGACGCCATCGACGCGTTCCCAGCGTCCGCGCACGGCCAGCAGCCGCGACTGCAGCAGCGCCTTGCGCTGGCGGATGGCCAGATGTGGCCAGACGATCACGTTGACCATGCCGTGCTCGTCTTCGAGGGTGACGAAGATCGTGCCCTTGGCCGTGCCCGGACGCTGGCGCTGGGTGACGAGCCCGGCCACGTGCACGCCGCTGCCGTGCGGCCGTGCGCGCAACTCGCGCGAGCCGAGGATCCGCCGCTGCACCATCTGCGTGCGCAGCAGCGCCATCGGATGGGTGCGCAGGCTCAGGCCGGTGCTTCGGTAGTCGGCGGCCAGTTCCTCGCCCAGCCGCGGCGCCGGCAGTTCGATCCGCACCTCGTCGGGACTGCCGGGCAGCAGCGGTCGCCGCTGCTCGACGCCGGCTACCGCCCAGCGCGCGGCGTTGCGGTGGCCGGCCAGCGAATCCAGCGCGCCTGCCTCGGCCAGCGCATCGCGCGCCTTCGCGTCCAGGCCGGCGCGCAGGCACAGGTCGCGCACGTCGGCGAACGGCCGCTGCACGCGCGCGGCCATGATCGCGTTCGCCACCGCCTCGGACATGCCCGCTATCTGGCGCAGGCCAAGGCGCAGCGCCGGCTGCCCGCCATCGTCGCGGCCACGGCGCGCGTGCCCGCCTTCCAGTGTGTTGTCCCAGTCGCTGTGGACCACGTCCACCGGCCGCACCTCGATCCCGCGCCGCTCGCCACGCCCGCGCCGCGCGTCCTGCACGATCTGGCTGGCCGAATAGAAGCCCATCGGCTGCGCGTTGAGCAGCGCGCAGGCGAACGCCGCCGGCTCGTGCCGCTTGAGCCAGCAGCTGATGTAGACCAGCTTGGCGAACGAGGCGGCGTGGCTCTGCGGGAAACCATAGGAACCGAAGCCCTTGATCTGCTCGAAGATCTGGTCGATGAACGTGGAGGAGTAGCCCTTGTCCTCCATCAATTCGCGGATGCGGATCCGGTGTGGCTCCATGTCGCCACCCCGCTTCCAGGCGGCCATCGAGCGGCGCAGGCCGTCGGCCTGATCGGCGTCGTAGCCGGCATGCATCACCAGCTCCATCACCTGCTCCTGAAACAGCGGGATGCCCAGGGTGTCGCCAAGGATCGCCTTCACGCCCTCGGAGGGATAAGTGACCGGCTCCTTGCCCATGCGCCGGCGCAGGTAGGGGTGGACCATGCCACCCTGGATCGGGCCGGGCCGGCGCCTTCACGATGCTGGA
>JAGHZW010000110.1:10448-23013 GCA_017745195.1 Pseudoxanthomonas sp.
GCATTCGGCGAGCAGGCCGATCTGGTCCGGTGGCAGGCCGAAGGCCTTGGCCACGTCGCGCACCGCGCTCTTGCCGCGGTAGCTGATCACCGTGGCGGCCAGTGCCGCGCGCTGGCGCCCATACTTGCGGTAGACGTACTGCATCACTTCTTCGCGACGCTCGTGCTCGAAGTCCACGTCGATGTCGGGCGGCTCCTTCCGCGCACGCGACAGGAAACGGGCGATCAGCAGCCGGGTCTCGGCCGGATTGACCGCAGTGATGCCCAGCGCGTAGCACACCGCCGAGTTGGCCGATGAGCCGCGACCCTGGCAGAGGATCTGTTTTTCCCTGGCGAACCGCACGATGTCGTGCACGGTCAGGAAGAACGCCTCGTACTCCAGTTCGGCGATCAGCGCCAGCTCCTGCTCGATCTGCTCGCGCGCCCTTTCCGGAACACCGTCCGGCCAGCGTTCGCGCATGCCGGCCTCGGTCAGGACGCGCAGGTGGCTGGCCGGCGTCTCTCCTTCGGGCACCAGTTCCTTCGGGTACCGGTACTTCACCTCGCGCATGCTGAAGGTGCAGCGCTTCGCCAGCGCCGCGGCCGCTTCCAGCAGATGGGCAGGATGGATGTTCCCCAGCGCGCGGCGCGTGCGCAGGTGGCGCTCGCCGTTGCGGAACAGCAGCGCGCCGGCCTCGGCCAGCGTGGTGTTGTGGCGAATCGCGGTCAGCGTGTCCTGCAGCACGCGCTCGCGGCGGTGGGCCATGTGCACGTCGCCGCTGGCCAGCGCCGGCATGTCCAGCTGCGCGGCCAAGTCCAGCAGCTGCTGCAGGCGCGCGGCATCGTCCTGCTCGCGGTGCAGTTCCACCGCCAGGTGCGCGCGGTCGCCGAACACCGACTGCAGCCAGCGGCCCTGCGCCGGATCGGGCTGTGCGGCCGGAATCCACAGCACGAACAGGCCGCAATGATCGGCAGGACCGGGCAAACCCGGCTCCACGACGGTCCCGTCCGCTTTTCGTTGAACGGGGTTGGTCCTGCTGTCGTGCGCGCCTGCGGCAACCACCCGCTCCACATCCGCGCGGGCCAGCCGGTAGCCCTTCTTCTCCACGCTGCGCCGGGCCACGGTGATCAGTTCGCACAACCGGGTATAGCCGGCGTGGTTCTCGACCAGCAGCACGCACTTCAGGCCGTCGACCAGCACGAACTCGCTGCCGACCACCAGCGGCAACCCGGTGGCTTCCGACGCCTCCAGCGCGCGCACGATCCCGGCCAGCGAGCACTCGTCGGTGATCGCCAGCGCGCTGTAGCCGCAGCGTTTGGCCCGCTCGAACAGGGCTTCGGCATCGCTGGCCCCGCGCAGGAACGAGAAGTCCGACACGCAGTGCAGTTCGGCGTACGCCGGCAGGCCGGCGTCATCGGTCGCCACGTCGTCGTTGGCCGCGCGCAGGCCCAAACGCTGCGCCACTTCCCACGCACGCGGCGGACGCCCGCCCGGCGAATCGTGGACCACGCCGTCGATGATGTCGTCGCGGCTCATCCGAACCACCCGTGCAGCATCCAGCCGCCCTGCCCGTTGCCCTGCTCACCGGGAGGCGCGAATGCCCAGGCGCGCTGGCCCTGCGTGGTTTCCAGCACGTAGTAGTCGCGGCGCGCGTCGGCGTCGTCCCACCAGCCGCTTTCCAGCCGCTCCGGGCCACTGATGATGTGCGCCGCGCCGCGCAGCGGGATCGGTTGCGGCAGCAGCCATGACGGACGTGGCGGTCGCGGCGGCGCGGACGCGATCTTTGCCTCGTCGCCCTGCACGCGTCGCCAGGCGCGCTCGGGGCGCGGATCGCCCGCGGGCGCCAGCCGGTACACCGATTCGTCGCCCAACCGCGCACGCAGGCGCTCGCGCAGCTGCGGCCAGGGCAGCTGCTGCTGGTTGCGGGCGTCGAACAGGTCGCGGCTGGCCGGCACGAACGGCGGCAGGTGCCGCGCCAGCAGGCGCATGGCCACGACCGGCGCGGGGATCTCCACACGTTCCAGCCGGCTGCGTGCCAGCTCGAACAGCATCGCCGGTTCGCGCTCGGCGGCGAGCAGGCCCACATCGACGTCGGTGTGCGTACTCGCGTTCGCGCTGCCTGCGCCCTTCACCCGCTCATGCTCCAGCCGCAGCACGAAGCGCTGCACGCCGCCGTCGCGGATCGACAGGAAAGTGCACAGGTCGCCGACCAGACGGCGCAGCGGGAACAGCAGCGCGGTGTGGTTCTCCACCTCGTAACCCAGCTCGACCCGCGCGTCGAAATGGTCCGGCGGCTGGTAGAAATCGAGCGGATCGTCGGCCTGCCCGTACAAGCGGTCCAGGTGCTCCAGCAGCGGCAGGCCGAAGCGGCGGCGCAGTGCATCGCGTGGCAACCCGCGCAGCGTGCGCAGGTCGGCAATACCCATGCGCTGCAGGCGCGTGCCCAGTCCGTCCGGCAGGCAAGCACGACGCACCGGCACCCGTTCCAGCTGGGTGGCCATGGTCGCCGCGTGCGGGATCGCCAGGCCATCGCGCAGGCCGGCGAACACCCGCGCCGCGCGTGGCGTCGGCGCCAGCGCGATGCGATGGCGGAACCCGAGCGCGTCGAGTTCGCCGCGCAGCCGCGCCTCGATCCGCGGCCACGGCCCGAGCAGGCCGAAACTGCCGCGCACCTCCAGCAGCAGGCAACCCGGCCACTGCATGCTGACCAGCGAACTGTGCCGGTACGCCCAGGCGGCGAGGAAGCGCTGCACCCGCGCCTCGGCCGCCTCCTCGTATTCGACCATGGCGAAATCGCGCAGCAGCGCGTGCGCGGCGACCAGGCGCATGCCCGGCGCCAGGCCCGCGGCGGCGGCGGACGCGTTCACCGCATGCAGGGTGCGCAGCTGCGCCGGTCCGCCGACCAGCGCCAGCGGCGCCTCCGGATCAGGCCGGCGGCGGAGGACGGCGTCGAGCGCCAGCTGCGGCAGCAGTACACAGGCCCAGAGCATGGCGCCGCCTCACGCCGCGTCCGGAACGAAGGCCTGCGCCGGCGCCGGGCCGCCGCGGCACTTGCGCACCTGCCACGCGCTCGCGCCGCGCCCGTCGCGCACGCACTCCAGGCGCAGCGCCGCCGGCGACGCGTTGACCGCATGCCTGCGATCGCGCAGGGCGAAGCCCAAGCAGGCGCCGCTGTCGGCCGCCACCTGCAGCCGCCGCAGCGCCGCCGCATCGGCCTGCAGCGGCCAGCCCAGCACGGCACCGCAGGCGCCGCTGCGCAGGCACTGCTCGAACGCCCACAGCGCATCGCGCGGCGCGGCTTCGATCACCTGCAGCGCAGCCAGGTCCACGCCCGCGGCCTGCCAGGCCGGCGCGTATGGGATGTACGGGGGCGCGACCAGGGCCACGGTGCCGCCCTCGCCGGTGATGCGCGCCAGGGTCGGCATGAGCAGCGACAGTTCGCCGACGCCATCGGCCGGCAGCAGCAGCTCGGTCAGCGCGCGTCGCGGCCAGCCGCCCTGCGGCAGCAGCGCGTCGAGCGCGGCATGGCCGGTCGGCTCGCCGTCGGCGGCGATCGCCGCGCTGCGCCCGGCATGCCACAGCGTGCGCGCGGCCAGCAGCGATTCGAGGGCGACCACTGCGGCCATCTCAGCCCTTCCGCACCAGGCCGCAGTACACGCCTTCGATGGCGAAGTCCTGGCCCGGCTCCACCTCGATCGGCGCGTGCGCCGGATTGCGCGGCAGCAGGCGGATCGTCTTGCGCGCCCTCTGCAGCCGCTTGATGGTCAGCTCGCCGTCCACCCGCGCGACCACGGTCTGGCCGTCGCGCGCCTCCGGCGTGCGGTGCACGCCGACCAGGTCGCCGTCGAGGATGCCGTCGTCGATCATCGAATCGCCCTGTACGCGCAACAGGTAATCAGGTCGCGGCGAGAACAGGCGCCGGTCCAGCCACAGCTGCTCGCTGGCGTCGGCGTGCAGGCCGAGCCGGGCCACGCCTTCGGCGCTGATCGGCGTGCCCGCGGCGACCCGGCCCAGCACCGGCAGCGGCAGCAGGTCGGCGCCGCCGCCGGGCAGGCGCAGGCCGCGCTTCTGCCCCGGCGCCTGCTCGAGCAGGCCGTCGGCGACCAGCGCCTGTACGTGTTTCTGCGCGGCGTTGCGCGAGGCGAAGCCGAAGGCCAGGGCGATCTCGGCCAGGCTGGGCGCGCGTCCGGCGGCCAGCTCGGCGCGCAGGAAGGCCAGCACGGCGGCGCGCTGGGGCGGAAGCTCGGCGGGATCGGTCGGACTCATGGTGTACATTTGTACACCTTTCGGTCGCGCCAGGCGAGACCGGCGCAGCAAGGAAGCTGAACTCCCGTCAGGCCGGGCGCCACGCCGGCGTCAAGCCAGCGCCGGCTCCAGCCCTGACAGGTGCCGCAGCAGCCGCGACAGCGAGATCACGTCCTGGCGGTTGTGGGCGAGCACCCGCCGCAGCAACCGCGCGTCGCCGCCGCGCAGGTAGCCGAGCCAGGCCGCGGGCGCCTCCGATCCGGGCAGGTCGTCCTCGCGCACCACCTGCAGCACCTGCCGCTCGATCGTCGCCAGCCGGCAGTTCTCGTAGACGCCGCGGTAGCGCCGCCGCGCCGGGTACAGCAGGTCGACGTGGCGCAGCCCGGCCAGCGGATGCGCGCGCCGCGCCAGCCGGTAGCGCGTGGCCAGCAGTGGCGCGTCGTAGCACTTGCCGTTGTAGCTGCACAGCACCGTGCGCGGATGCACCCAGCCGGCGAGCGCGTCGAGCATCGCCGTCTCCGCCGCGGTGCGCGCGATCAGCAGCTGGCGGATGCGCAGGCGGCCACCACACCAGTCCGCCGCACCGACCATGAACGCGCGCGTGCCGGTGCCGCCGGCCAGGCCGGTGGTCTCGGTGTCGAAGAACAGCAGGTCCTCGGCGGCAATCGTCTCGCCGCGGTCGAACGCGCCATCGAACGACGCCGGCACCGGATCGTCGAGGAACTCCTCGACCAGGTGCAGGCCCGGTGCGATCTCCATGCCGGGCAGGCTGCGGTCGCCGTCGCCGATGTCCACCGGCGCGCGCACGCGCAGCCGCAGCAGGCTGCGCAGCTGGTCGATATCGGGGCCATTCGACGCAACCGGCGGAGGCGACGGACGCGACACCACGCCGCCGGCCTGCCGCTTGAGCTGCTGCAGCCGCGCCAGGGTCAGGCTCATGCGGCCTCCAGCGCGACCAGCACCTTCAGCGCCAGCGCACGTGGCGTCGTGTCGGCCGCCGCCTGCGCGGTCTCGTGTGCCGCCAGCACCGGGCCGACGCAGGCCGGGCAGCCGGCGCGGCAGTCGCAGGCGGCGACCAGCTCGCGTGCACGCGTGACCAGTTCGCGCTGGCGGCGCCACAGCGGCTCGCTCTGGCCCATGCCGCCGGGATAGTTGTCGTAGAGGTAGACCGTCGGCACGAACCGGTCCTGGCGCTCGACATCCACCGCGCTGCCGTCGAGACCGCGCAGCTGGCCGCGCCCGCGGCCGTCGGCGCTGGCGAACCAGGCGCCGTCGCCGCTGCCCACCGCTTTCTGCAGGTCGGCCGAATCGGCCATCACCGCGACCTTGGCGACCACGTGCAGCGCGTAGCCGGCGCCGAGGAAACCGTCGAGCGCATCCTGGCGCGAGCCGAAGCGCTGTTCCAGTTCGGCCTGCGGCAGCTGCCACCACAGGGCCGACGTGTGCATTTCCTGGTCGGGCAGGTTGACCGGGCCGTAGCCGATGTTCTCGTGGGTGTAATAGCGGATCTTCTTGTAGCCGGCCACGCGCCGGACCACATGCACCTCGCCGTGGTGGCAGGTGCCGGCGCCGGCGATGGCGCCGTCGAAGCGCTCGAGCACCTTCAACTTCGTGTAGTCGATCGCGTCGGTGTAGTAGTCGACGTGGGTGCGGGTGACGTAGGCCTTGCGTCCCTCCCAGTCCAGTTTCTCGACCTGGTAGGGCACCGACTGGACCATGTGGATCGCGCCTTCGTAGAGCATCAGCGGCGCGGAACTGAAGTCGACCTCGGCGATGATCGTCTGGCGGCCGTCGGTGCGGTCGACCACGACGAAGTTGCCATCGGCCACCGAGCGCAGGCTGACCGCGTTGGCCGGGTAACTGTCGGCGATCCACTCCCAGCGCCCGCCTTCCGGATGCACGACGCCGTCCTCGGCCAGCAGCTGCAGGTACACCTCCGGCTCGACCTGGCCGAAGCGCTCGCCCTGCAGGAACGGCAGCTCGAACGCGGCGCAGCGGATGTGGTCGAGCAGGATCACCGGCTGGTCCGGCGCGATGCGCGCATGTTCCGGCGGCGCGGCGCTGAAGAACTCCGGATGGCGGACCATGTACTGGTCCAGCGGATCGGAGCTGGCGACCATCACCCCCAGCGAGGCCTGCTGGCGGCGGCCGGCGCGGCCGAAGCGCTGCCAGGTCGCGGCGACCGAACCGGGATAGCCGTTGAGCACCACCAGGTCCAGGCTGCCGATGTCCACGCCCAGCTCCAGCGCCGAGGTCGAGACGATGCAGTCGATCCGGCCGGCGCGCATCGCCTTCTCGGCTTCACGGCGCTCGGTCGGCAGGTAGCCGCCGCGATAGGCGCGGATCCGTGCCGGCTTGCGCGGGTCGCTGTCGAACACGTCCTTCAGGTACTTGGTCAGCACCTCGACCATGGTCCGCGACTGCGCGAACACCAGCGTCTTCAGCCCGGCCTTGAGCGCGGCCCGGGCAATCCGGTTGGACTGCGAGCGCGCCGAGGCGCGCAGGCCCAGGTCCGGATTGACCACCGGCGGATTCCACAGCAGCACGTGGCGGTCGCCGCTCGGCGCGCCCGATTCGGTGATCGCGTGGACTTCGGCGTCCAGCAATGCTTCGGCATGCGCCTTCGGGTTGCCGATGGTCGCCGAGCACAGGATGAATTGCGGATTCGACCCGTAGAACGCGCACACCCGCTTCAGCCGCCGCAGCACGTTAGCCAGGTGCGAGCCGAACACGCCGCGGTAGCTGTGGATCTCGTCGATCACCACGTACTGCAGGCCTTCGAAGAACTGCGCCCACTTGGTGTGGTGCGGCAGGATCCCCTGGTGGAGCATGTCCGGGTTGGAGACGACGATGTCGCCGTTGAGCCGGATCGCCTGGCGCTGGTCGCCGGGCGTATCGCCGTCGAAGGTCGCCGGGCGGATGCCGAGTTCGCCGGCGCGGTTGAGTTCGAGCAGCTCGGCGACCTGGTCCTGGGCCAGCGCCTTGGTCGGGAACAGGTACAGCGCCTTGGCCTGGCGGCCGATCACCGCGTCGAGCACCGGCAGCGTGTAGCACAGCGACTTGCCCGAGGCGGTCGGCGTGGCCAGGACCACGTGGCCGCCACGCCGCACCGCATCCCATGCCTCGGCCTGGTGCGCGTACAGCTGCTCGACGCCGCGGCTGTGCAGCGCACGCACCAGCCGGTCGGACAGGCCTTCCGGCAGCGGCGCATAGCGGCCTTCGCGCCCGGGCTGGACGAAGTGGCCGGTGACCCGGCCTTCGTACTTGCCGGCCAGGCGCAGGGCGAAGCTGGCGCCGTCGGCAGGCGCGGCCGGCAGGGCGGGACGATCGAACGCGGTCAGGGCGGATATGGCGGGTACGGCGGCTCCGGTCGGGAGCGGCCGTTCTACGCGGCGTGCGTCTCAGCCCGTGCGACGGCAGGCATCGGCTCGCGCGGTCGCCGCGCGGCCGGCACAGCGTCGGCATCCCCGTCCTTGCATGCGTCGCGGCCCTGCCGCGACCGGCACGTGTGCGGCAGGCACAACGGACGCGGCCCGGCGTCACCGGGCCGCGCACACCTCAGTTCACCAGTGTCTGGATCGCGTGCGCCGGGATGGTCACCCGGGTCGAGGCGGTACCGACGTAGTAGTTGTAGGCGATCTCCTTGCCGGTCGGGTTCATCACCACCGTCGCCAGCGTGCCGTCCTTGTTGACGAACGACGTCGCCAGCAGGTTGCTGCGGCTGCTGGCCGCGCTGACCCGGTGCGCGCCCGGGCGCAGGAACCTGCTGAAGTGACCGATGTACCAGTAGCTCGGCGTGTAGACCAGTTCGCCGCTGCGGGTGTCGGCGTGGATCGGCGAGAAGCAGTAGTTGCCGACGTGGTTCGGGCCGCCGGTCTCGTCCAGCAGCATGTTCCAGTCGATCCAGGCCGAGGCGCCGTTGTTGAGGTCGTTGATGATCGAGGTGCCGTAACGTTCGCCGTTGGACCAGCGCTGCACCTGCGCCCAGTCGAACTTCTCGATCGTCGCCTCGGTCAGCAGCAGCACCTTGTCCGGGTAGGACTCGTGCACCCGGCGCACGTTCTCGAACATCGGATCGAAGCCGGCCCAGGTCTCGTACCAGTGGAAGCCCATGCCCCAGGCGTACTTCGCCGCGTCCGGGTCGCCGAAGATCACGTTGGCGCGGTGGACCATCATGTCGCGGTTGTGGTCCCAGACGATGATCTTCGTGTCCGGATGCGCGCTGGCGCGGATCGTCGGGCCGAGGTGGTTCTTGAGGAAGTCGCGCTCCTCCTCGGCGGTGAACAGCATCGACTCCCAGGTCTGCCTGGCCATCGGCTCGTTCTGCACGCTGATCGACCAGATCGGGATGCCCTCGGCGGCGTAGGCGTCGATGAACTTCGTGTAGTACTTCGCCCAGGCGGCGGCGTATTGCGGCTTGAGCTTGCCGCCGTGGAGCATGTCGCCGCTGTCCTTCATGAACGCCGGCGCGCTCCACGGGCTGGCCATCATCGGCAGGGTGCCACCGGCGGCGGCGATCGCGCGCTTGATCAGCGGGATGCGGTATTTGCGGTCGTGCTCGATCGAGAAACTCTCGAGGTCACCATCGCCCTCGCCGATGTAGGTATAGCTGCCGCTGCTGAAGTCCGAACTGTGGATGGTGGTGCGGGCCAGCGTATAGCCGATGCCCTGCCCGGCGTCGTAGTAGGCACGCAGGAATTCGGCCTGGCGCCTGTCGTCGAGCCTGGCGAACGTCTCGGCGGTGGCGTCGGTGATCGCGCCGCCGATGCCGAGGAATTCCTGGAAGCGCCGCTGCGGCTCGACGAAGATCGAGTTCTCCGCCTCGACCAGCGGATGGCCCGCGGCCAGCGGCGCGGTGCGGCTGCTGGCCATCTGCCGGCTGGCCCCCTGTGCGCTGGTGTACACCGTGACCACCGCGTCGGCCGCGGTCTTCGCCGTGGCCGGACCGGCGGCCTGCGCCGGTACTGCCGCCATGACGGCTGCGATCAGCATGGATTTCACGCCATCCCTCCGTTGTCCGTGAGCGGCAAGCCTACCCCGCCCCACCGGAACCCGGAACCCGGCCGCTGCCGGATCGTGGCCGCCGTCTCCCTACATGCACCGTGGCGTGGCGGCGTGGCCGCCACGCGGTCGCGCAGCGGCGACACCCGCCGCGCTCAGAACGGCTTGCCGATCTCCAGGAACAGCACGCCCTCGCCGCCTTCGCGCATGCCGTAGCCGAACAGCATCGGCCCGATCCACGAATCGAAGCCGATGTACGCGCTGCCGTTGAAGATGCCGTCGCTCCAGTCCATGTCGCGGCGCAGGTTCCAGGCGTTGCCGTACTCGAGGGTGGAACCGACCACCGCCGAGCGGCCGAACACCTCGGCCAGCTGGTAGCTGTAGCCGAGCGTGACCACCGCGTAGTTCTGCCCGGTCAGCTCGTTGTAGTGGAAGCCGACCAGGCGCCCGCGACCGCCCATGCTGTAGCGCTCGTACAGCGGCAGCACGCCGGACAGGGTGGTCTGGTAGGCGGCCCCGTACTGGATCGCATGACGACCGAACGGCACCGCGCCAAGCACGTTCAGCCCGGCCTCCTCGAAGTCGGCCTCGCCGCCCAGCCAGCCGGCTGTGGCGCGGTAGTTCAGCCGCGCCGAGTAGCCGCTGCGCGGGAAATACAGGCTGTCGAGGCGGTCGATCGAGACGAAGCCGAACCACGCGCCGGTGCCGACTTCCAGGTCCGGCAAGACCGGGTTGCCGACCTCCAGGTCCGAGCGCGACTCCGAGCGCTGCACGCCGAGCTCGGCCGCGCCGAACAGGCCGAAGGTGCGGCCCAGGCTCAAGCGCGCTTCGCCGACGACGGTGTCGTAGGTGGCGATGCGATCGCCGCGGTCGTTGAACAGGGGCGTGGTCTTGTTCTGCGCGCCCACGCGTCCGTAGAAATACCAGCGCGCCTGCGGGTCGAACGGATGGTAGTACTCGCCCCACAGGCCCGCTTCGCTGCCCAGCGAAGCCAGGATCCGCGCCTCGGCGCCGTACTCGGTGACCGGCGAACGCAGCAGCGCCACGCGCAGGCTCGATTCGTAGGTGCCGCTGAAGTCGGTCTGCAGGAGGAAGCCGGCCTGGATGTAGTTCGGACCCTGCGGCTTCTCGCGCGCCTTGACCACCACGCCGGTATGGCCGTCCTCCTCGACGACCTCGTAGGTGACGCTGGCGAAGGTGCCCTGGCTGTAGGCGCGCAGCGTGGCCGCCTCCAGTTCGTCGGGGTTGACCGGGCGGCCGACCGGAACGTCGATGATCGCCTTGAGCACCTCGTCGTTGTAGCGACTGTCGTTCTCCAGGCGCACGAACTCCACCACCGGCGTGGCCGGCGCCTTGAACGGCGCCGGCGGCGCGCCGCGGTAGCGCGGCATGCCGGCCAGGCGGGGTATCGCCGCCACCGCGGCCTTGTCGCCGATGGCCAGCGCTTCCTTGGCCTTGGCGAAGTCGGCGGTGGTCACCTCGGTGCCCAGCTCGGGCACGATCAGCACGTCGTGCTCGCCCAGCTTGGCGGTGGAAGTGCGGGTATTGCCCACGGTGAGCATGCCGGTGAGCTGCGAGATCACCTGCAGCATGCTGGCGTCGGCGTCCAGCGGGGTCAGCGGCGTTCCCACGTCCACCGCGATGACGATGTCGGCACCCATCCGGCGGACGGTGTCGATCGGCACCTGTTCGGCGATGCCGCCGTCGATCAGCACGCGGTCGCCGATCACCACCGGCTGGAAGATGCCCGGCAGCGACATCGACGCGCGCATCGCCTCGGCCAGGCTGCCATGGCCGATCTCGACCGATTCGCCGGTGTTGAGGTCGGTGCCAGTGGCGCGGAACGGGATCGGCAGCCTGTCGAAATCGCTGATCGTGCTGACCGCCAGGGTCTTGCGCTCGAACATCGACAGGATCCGCTCGCCCTGCAGCACGCCCGGGGAGACGTTGACCTTGCCGCGGTTGATGCCCACGCCCAGGGTGGCCACGCCGTCGCGGTCGTCCTGCTTGCGCCGGTAGGAGCGCTCCTCGCGCGGGATCGAGTCGTCGAACAGGCGCTTCCAGTCGGTCTCCATGACCAGCGCTTCCATGTCTTCGATCGGCACCCCGGCCGCGTACAGGCCGCCGACCAGCGAGCCCATGCTGGTGCCGGCGATGCAGTCGACCGGGATCTTCAGCTCCTCCAGCTTGCGCAGCACGCTGATGTGGGCCACGCCGCGCGCGCCACCGCCGCCGAGCGCCAGGCCGACGCGCGGCCGCGAGGTGTCGCCGTCGCGCTGCGCGCAGGACTGGCCGGGCGGATGCATCGCGAACGGCGCCTCGCCGGCCGCCGACTGCACGGGCGCGGGCGCGGTGGCCGCCTGCGGGGCGGCACCGGCCGGTCCCGGCGCCAGGCCCAGCAGCAGGCACAGGCCTGCCATTCCAGCGAACCTGCGCGACATCGACCCGCGCCCCGAATTCTCCGTACCGCGATCCTGCCGACTGCCAGCCACCATCGCTGCCGTGCTCCCTGGACATCCTGGATGAAGAAGGAACCGCCGCGCCGCCACGTCTGCATCCGCGCGCGCAACAGCCGCACCCTGCATCCTGCGGGATGCGGCGCCATCGCGCCCATGCGACCAAAGGCCATCGCGCACCGGCCATGCGATGTGCCGGATCCTGTCGCGCATGGTCCTGCCACGCAGCACTGCGCCCGGTGCCGTCGCATCCGCGTACCGGCAACGGACCTCGCCGGCGGATGGCGCGACCCGGGTCGCGGGGACGGCGCGGCCATCGCCGCATGCCCGCGGAGAACGCCGGCCAGGGACCTGGGCGGCGGTGGCCGCCTGCCCGGCTGCCGCGTCAGTAGCCCAGCGCCGCGCCGTCGCCGCGCGGGTCGGCACCGCCCTCGAAGAAGCCCTGCGCCTGGTCGACGCGGATCGCATGGGCATGGCCCATGTTGTCGTTCCAGCCGGTGACCATCTGCACCGGCTGGCCGCGCCGCTTGAGCTCGCGCACCACTTCATCGCCGATGCGTCCTTCCAGCGACATGTTGCGGTTGCGCGTGCCCCAGGTGCGGCCCATCAGCCAGCGCGGCGCCTCGATCGCCTGCTGCACGTCGTAGCCGAAGTCGACCAGGCGGGTGACGATCGCCGCCTGGGTCTGCGGCTGGCCTTCGCCGCCCATCGAGCCATAGGCCAGCCACGGCTTGCCGTCGCGCAGCAGCATCGCCGGGATCAGGGTGTGGAAGGTGCGCTTGCCCGGCTCCAGCCGGTTGGGATGGTGCTCGTCCAGCGAGAAGAACGCGCCGCGGTTCTGCAGGATGATGCCGGTATCGCCGCCGACCACCGCGGCGCCTCGA
>JAGHZW010000110.1:23077-24064 GCA_017745195.1 Pseudoxanthomonas sp.
GAGCCATAGGCCAGCCGAAGTCGTGGTAGATCGACTGGATCAGCGAGACCACCATGCCGTCGCGGTCGGCGACGCAGAAGTAGCAGGTGTCGCCATCGGGCGCGCGGCGCTCGTGCGCATCCGGATAGGCGATGCCGGCCGGCACCTGGGCGATGTCCTGGGCACGCTGCGGGTCGATCAGGCGGCGGCGCGCGTCGGCGTAGTCGCTGGCGATCAGCCGCTGCACCGGGATGTCGACGAAGTCCGGATCGGTCAGCCATTCCTCGCGGTCGGCGAAGGCCAGCTTCACCGCTTCGGCCATGTGGTGGTAGTAGTCGGCGCTGCCGTCGCCCCATGCCGCAACGTCGAAGCCCTCGATCAGCTGCAGGATCTGCAGCGCGGTGAAGCCCTGGGTGTTGGGCGGCAGTTGCAGCGCTTCATGGCCGCGGTAGCTGCCGCGGATCGGTTCGACCCATTGCGCGGTGAAGGCGGCCAGGTCGTCGTCACGCAACGGCGAGCCCTGTGCGGCGATGTCCTCGCACATGCGCGCGCCGACGCCACCTTCGTAGAAGCCTGCGCGCGCCCCCTTCTGCGCGATCTCGCGCAGCGAGCGGGCCAGCGCCGGCTGGGCCAGGCGCTGGCCCTCGGCCGGCACGCTGCCGCCGGGCAGGAAGATCGCCGCGGTCGCCGGGAAGCGGGTCAGCACCGGCACGTCCTGAACCAGCCAGTCCTTCAGCGAGCGGCTGACCGGCACGCCTTCGGCGGCATAGTCGATGGCCGCATCGAACAGCGCCTCCCACGGCAGCTTGCCGAAGCGCTCGTGGGCGATGCGCCAGCCATCGATCGCGCCGGGAACGGTCAGCACCGCCTGCGGGCCGCGCGCCGGGATCTCGCCATCGACCGCGTGCTGGCGGTAATGCTCCAGCGTGGCGTTGCGCGCGGCAGGGCCGCTGGCGTTGATGCCGTGCACCTTGCCGCTGCCTTCGGCGATCAGCCAGAAGCCGTCGC
>JAGHZW010000110.1:24076-28031 GCA_017745195.1 Pseudoxanthomonas sp.
GCGTCGACCGCGCTGCCGCCGCGCCGCAGGATGTCCAGCCCGGCGGCGCTGGCCAGGTAATGCGGGGTCGAGACCATGCCGCGCGGCGCGCGCGTCGCCGGCCGGCCGGTGCGGGGTCCATTGGGATGGCTCATGTTCGCCTCCTTGTGTGCGCGACGGGTGCCGCGAAGGAACGCAACGGCCGCCTCCCGCCGCGGAGGGCGGGAAGGCGGGCGTGCAACTTACGAAGTGCGGTCGTCGAACTCGATGCCGACGTCACGGATCCTGTCGCCGGAGTGGTCCATGAAACGGGTCACCACCGGCAACGCGCCGCCGGCGACCAGGCACAACAGTCCGGCCCACCAGACCGGCGTGGAGCCGAGCGTCTTGCCGAAGCTGGTGAGCGGGAATGCCGCGAACAGCAGCAGCAGGGAGATCGACTCGGTCTTCAGTTTCCTGTCCATGCGCCTGCCCTCAGAGGAAGATCGCCATCAGCACGGTCGCCACGCCGGTCAGCACCGCCACCACCGCGGTCCACGGGATGGTCTTGCGCAACACCGCGCCCTCCTGGCCCTTGATCCCGGCGATGCTGGTGCCCAGCACCACGTTGGCCGGCGCGATCGCATTGCCGTAGGCGCTGCCGGCGGCCTGCGCGCCGATGATCGTCTCCGGTGACAGCCCGTGCAGTTGCGCCACCGAGCTCTGCACGCCGCCGAACAGTACGTTCGATGCCGTGCTGCTGGAGGTCATGAACGCGCCCAGCGCGCCGATCACGCTGGCCACGCTGGCATACACCAGCGGCGAGGACACCGCGGCCACGCCGTATGCGATCGTCAGCGACTGGCCGGAGTGGTCGAGGATACGGCTGGTCACCAGGAAGGCGATCACCGGCACCGAGGCGGGCACCGCGTCGACCAGCAATGCCGACCAGATCTTCTCCGGTGCCTGGCGCGTGGCCCAGGCCTGGTAATAGCCCTTGGCCCGGTAGACGAACCAGACCACGATCGCGGTGACCAGCAACATCATGCCCGGGTGGGTGAACACTGCCACCGGCGCATAGCGGGCGATGGCCGGGTTGTGGATGCCGAAGCCGGTGGTCACCTCCGGGAACGGCAGGCCCCAGCGGAACTGGCCCAGCGCGGCGTTGAGCGGCGGGATCAGCAGCACGCCCAGGGTCACCGCGGTCAGGATCGCGTACGGCAGGAACGACATCGCCAGGCTCATCACCGGCTCGGCCTCCTGCTTCGCATCCACCGGCCGTTCTTCCATCGCCGGCCGCACCGGGATGCCCTGCACCGGATCGCCGAAACGCTTCCAGCGCGACAGCGGATACAGCGCCAGCAGCGCCACCGCCGCGGCGAGGAAGGTCGACAGCTCCGGGCTGAAGAACGCCACCAGCAGCTGGCCCACGCCGAGGATCGTGCCGAGGATCAGCACCAGCGGCCAGGCGTGGCGCACCGCTTCCCAGCGTCCGTACAGCCACACGATCAACAGGCCGCCGAGGTAGGTCGGGATCAGGATCAGCAGCGAGGAGCGGAACGCCGCGGCGACGTAGTCCTCCAGGTCGGCCACCTGCAGCGTGGCCAGCCAGCCCACGCCCAGGGTGCCGAAGAAGCGCGCCCACGCATGCGAGGCCACGCCCATCACCACCGCATGGACGGGCTTCACCCCGACCGCCAGCAGCAGCGGCACCACCACCGCCACCGGCGCGCCGAAGCCGGCAATACCCTGCAGGAACGAGGTGAACACCCAGGCCAGCGCCAGGATGATGAACAGCTCGTTGCGACTGAAGCGGGAGATGCCCTGGCGCAGCGCGTCATAGGCGCCGGCCTGCTTGGTCACCTGGTACAGCAGCAGCGCCGGCCAGATCACGTAGAGGATGAAGATCGCATCCCACACGCCCTTGGCGCCGGCCACCGCCAGCGTGTCCCACGGCGTGCGGAACGCCACCAGCGCCACGATCGCGGCGGCGAACATCGCCATCGGGCCGGCTTCGGGCGCGCGCCATTTCAGCGGCACCAGGAACACCAGCAGGGCGATGATGGGCAGGACCGCGAGGATCCAGTGCAACAGGTCGACCGGGACTTCCGTGCTCATCGCTGTCTCCTCATGGAACAGGTGGAGCGCTACGCCGTGCTGCCGCGCACGCCGGCTCAGAACTTCCAGTAAAGCGGGATGACGACCACGGTCACCAGAAGCGACCAGGCCATCACCACGATGCCCAGCTTCCAGAAATCGCCGAAGCGGTAGCCGCCGGGGCCGTAGACCATCAGGCTCACGCCGTTGGCGAACGGGGTCAGGAACGATGCGCTGGCGCCCATCGCCACGCCCATCATCAACGGCAACGGCGACACGCCTAGCTGGTGCGCGGTGGCTACACCTATCGGCATCATCACCAGCGCCGAGGAGGTGTTGGAGATGAACTGCGAAACCAGCGCCGTGGCGCCGAACACGCCCACCAGCACGGCGATGTTCCCGCCGCTGCCGAGCGCGCCGACGATGTAGTCGCCGATCAGGGTCGAGGTACCGGTGGTGGTCATGGCCGTGGCCATCGGGATCATCGCGCCGATCAGGATGCAGGTGTTCCAGTCGATGCCACGATAGGCCTGCGGCACGGTCAGCACGCCGGTGACCACCATCAGGATCGCGCACAGCACCGCGGCAATGGGCGCCGACACCAGGTTGAACCCCAACAGCACCATCAACAGCAGCAGGATCGCGATCGCCTGGCGCGCGCCGGGGCCCAGCGCCACCGCCTGCTTCTGCACCACCTCCAGCGAATCGACCACCATCAGCTGCGGATCGCCCAGGTACTGGTCCAGCGCCTTCCAGCTGCCCTGCAGCAGCAGGTGGTCGCCGGCGCGCAGCTGCACCGGCCCCTTGCAGTCCTCGCCGCCGGCGCGCTGCACCGCCAGCACCACCAGGCCGCCGTCCTCGGTGGTCATGCCCGGGAACGCGGTCTGGCCGATCATCTTCGAGCGCGCCGGCAACACCACCTCGGCCAGGCCCGATTCGCGGTTGAGCAGCGCATCGGCGACCGGGCCGGCCTCGCTGAGCGCCAGGTGCGACTGCTCGGCGAAGCGGCCGATCGCCTCGGCTTCGCCACGCACCAGCAGCAGGTCGCCCTCGCGCAGCAGGTCGCGGTGCAGCGCGGTGCGGTTGTCGCCGTCGAGCATGCCGATCAGGGTCAGGTCGGCGCGTTCGGCCAGGGTCACGCTGCTGCGCGCGGCGCCGACGAGGGGCGAGCTGGCGCGGATGCGCAGGTGGTACAGCCCGTCCTCCAACCGGTACTGCTCGACCAGCGTGTAGGCATGCGCGCTGAGGTCGGCCGGGATCGAGTTGCCGCGCCGCTCCGGCAGCAGGAAGCGCCCGAGCAGCACGGTGATCACGATCGTGCCGGCCAGCAGCGGCAGGCCGAGCACGCTCCATTCGAAGAAGCCGATGTGGCCCAGTCCCGCTTCCTCAGCCTGGCTGGCGGCGATCACGTTCACCGGCGTGCCCAGCAGGGTCAGCTTGGAGCCGGTCAGGCAGCCGAACGCCAGCGGGATCATCAGCTTCGATGGCGGCACCTTGGTCCGGATCGCGATCACCGCGGTCACCGGCAGCATCGCCGCGACCGCGCCATTCATGCCGATCAGGCCACTGAACACCGCGCCGAGCACCATGATCAGCACGATCCGCCGGGTGTCGCTGCCACCCGTGCGCCGGATCAGCAGCTGTCCCGCCCACGCGCCGACGCCGGCCATCTCCAGGCCCACGGCAATCGTCAGCAGGCCCGCGATCAGCACCACTACCGGATCGCCGAAACCGGCGACCACCTGCGGCATGGTCAGCACGCCGGTGAAATAGAAGGCCAGCGACGCCCCCAGCGCGACCACCGCGGCCGGGATCCGGTTCCAGATGAAGAACCCCATCGAGACGATGATGATGGCCAGGGTAATGACGATCTGCGGCGTCATTCCGAACTCCACGGGGC
>JAGHZW010000110.1:28127-57918 GCA_017745195.1 Pseudoxanthomonas sp.
CTCGCCACGCATCCTGCAGGCGAACCATGGCATTCGCGCCATGGCCACACGAGGAACGTGACATGGCCAACCAGAGCCAGCAGGACAAGCAGAACCAGCAGGGTCAGCAGAACCAGCAGAACCAGCAGGATCGTCAGGACCAGCAGGACCGGCAGGGGCAGCAGCAACAGCAGCAGAACCGCCAGAACCAGAACGAGCAGGACGACCGCCAGCAGAACCAGCAGGGGCGGCAGGGCGGACAGCAGCGCTGATCCGACGACCGCGTGCACGGGGTCCCTCGCGGGATCCCGCGCCCGCGTTGCTCAACCACCCGCCGTGCACGACAACAAAGGACCTTCGCCCCCCATGAGCGTCAAGAACATCGAAGAACTCTTCATCCACGAACTGTCCGACATCTACAGCGCGGAGAAGCAGCTGACCCGCGCCCTGCCCAAGCTGGCCCGCGCCGCCGACAACCCGGCCCTGGCCGACGGCTTCACCACCCATCTGGCCGAAACCCAGGGCCAGGTGGAACGCATCGACCGCATCGTCGAAATGCTCGACATCCGCCTGAAGCGGATCAAGTGCGCCGCGATGGAAGGCCTGGTCGAGGAAGGCAAGGAAATCATCGACTCGATCGACGCCGGTGCGCTGCGCGACGCGGCGCTGATCGGCGGCGCGCAAAAGGTCGAGCATTACGAGATCGCGGCTTACGGCACGCTGGCCGCGCTGGCCAAGCAACTCGGCTACAAGGACGCGCTCAAGCTGCTCCTGGAAACACTCCAGGAAGAAAAGGCCACCGACGAGAAGCTGACGATGCTGGCCGAACAAGGCGGCAACCAGCGCGCGGCCCGCGAGCAGAAGGCCGCCTGACGCACTCCCGTCCGGCGTCGTCCGGCGTCGAGGCGACGGGAGCGGGACCACCCGGCAGCGGAAGCGGTGCCGGGTTTTCTTTGCAGTTTGCGCCGTCCGTCACTCGACCTCCCAGGCACCGCCTGGGTGGTGCGGGCGGGTTCGCCTGAGCTGGGGGCATGACCAGATGCGTGCGATGGCGGACCCGACCGCCGTCGTCGCGACCGATGTCGCTGCGTAACCGCCGGGTCATCGTGGCCGGGGACCGTACATGCGGGCCATGTCACTGCGGCAGCGACGGGAAGGATGTGGGTGCCGGTCTGTCGGCCCCGGGCCGTCCGTCGGGGGCGCGCTCGCGAAGATCGCCGGCGGAGCCCGGCTCGATGCCGCGGTGCAGAGCGTGGATCTGGGCGATGGAACCGTGCTTCCGGTCGCCGATGCGTTGCTGCACTGCCGCGTTCCGTTCGTCTTCGCCAGCGGCTGGAAGACGACACGGTCACCACGCGCCGCCCGGCGACCATCGACCGGGACGCGCTGGCGCCGGCACTGGAACCGAGCACGGATCCTGCCCGGCCGCGCTGCCGGCGCAGCGTCCGCCCGGCACGATCACTGCGGACACACCCGCAACGAATCGATACACGAACGGATATGGCGCCGAATGGATATCGAATCGGTGCACGTAACGCCGTCGGCGGCCCCTACACTCGGCGTCGCTCGCGATCCGCTGATCTCTCATCACGCACGCCGGAGGACCCATGCCACTGAAGTTCCGCTTCCTTTCCACTGCCGGCGCCGCGCTGGCGATGGCCCTGCTGTGGACCGCCGTACCGGCGCGCGCGCAGGACGATGCGATGACGCCCATCGCCATTCCCGCGCAGCCCACCGCCATCGTGCTCGGCACCGGGCCGCTGCCTGACGCGAAGAATCCCGAAGCCTGGCATCGCCAGTACGGCAGCGTGTTCGCGCGCAACGTCACCGTGGCCACGCTGACCCCGTTCCTGCCGGACCCGGCCAAGGCCACCGGCACCGCGGTGATCGTCGCCCCCGGTGGCGGCTTCCGTTCGCTGTCGATGCAGAACGAGGGCTGGGACGTGGCGCGTGCACTGGCCGACCGCGGCGTGGCCGCGTTCGTGCTCAAGTACCGCCTCAACCAGACGCCGAACGACCTGGATGGATTCGCCGAATCGATCCGGCAGATGCTGTCCGGCCCGCAGCCGAAGCATCGCGTCGATCCGATGTCGACCATACCCTCCCTCGCCCCGCAGATCGCCGACGCGCGCGCCGCCTTCGCCCTGGTGCGCAGCCGCGCCGACGAGTGGAACGTGGATCCGGACCGGATCGGCATGGTCGGCTTCTCCGCCGGCGCCATGCTGACCATCGCCACCACGCTCGCCGGCGAGGACGCCAAGCCGGCCTTCATCGGCACCATCTACGGCCCGCTGGCGTCGCTGCAGGTGCCGGCCGATGCGCCGCCGCTGTTCATCGCCCTGGCCGCCGACGATCCGTTGTTCGCCAATGGCGGCTTCGGCCTGGTCGAGAGCTGGCGCGCGGCCGGCCACCCGGTCGAGTTCCACTTCTACGAGCAGGGCGGGCACGGCTTCGGCATGTATCCCAAGCCAACCACCAGCACCGGCTGGTTCGACGCCTTCGCCCGCTGGATGAAGATGCACGGCTGGCTGGAGCGCGCACCGGCGGTCGCCGGGGCAAAGGAAGCCGCGCGATGAGCCTCGCCCGTTTCCTGCCGGCAGCGCTGTGCGCGCTGCTGGCCTGGCCGCTGGCCGCGCAGGCACAGCCGGACGCCGCACTCGGCCCGGCACCGGGCTCCAATCCGCTGTTCCGCGACAGGTTCACCGCCGATCCGGCCCCGCTCGTGGTCGGTGACCGCCTGTACCTGTACGTCGGCCACGATCAGGCCGAACGCGATCAGATGTTCAACATGCGCGAGTGGCTGGTCTATTCGACCACCGACATGAAGACCTGGACCGACCACGGCCCGATCATGAACGTGGCCGATTTCAAATGGGCCAAGGCCGACGCGTGGGCCTCGCAGGCGATCGAGAAGGACGGCAAGTTCTGGTTCTACGCGGCGGTCGAGCACGACGACACCCATCCGGGCAAGGCCATTGCCGTGGCCGTGTCCGATTCGCCGACCGGCCCGTTCGTCGACGCCAAGGGCTCGGCGCTCATCACCAACGAGATGACGCCCAAGGGCACGCACAGCTGGGAAGACATCGACCCGACGGTGTTCACCGACGACGACGGCACCACCTGGATCGCGTGGGGCAACCGCCAGGCCTACATCGCCAGGCTCAAGCCGAACATGATCGAGATCGACGGGCCGATCACCGAGATCACTCCGCCGCACTTCGAGGAAGGCCCCTGGCTGCACAAGCGCGGCGACATCTACTACCTGACCTACGCCTCGCTCGACCGCTCCAAACATCGCGACGAAAAGATCTCCTACGCCACCGCGCCCTCGATCCAGGGGCCGTGGACGTATCGCGGCGAGCTGACCGGCTCGGGCAAGTACAGCTTCACCATCCATCCCGGCATTGCCGAGTTCAAGGGCAACTGGTACCTGTTCCTGCACAACGCCGCGCTCACCATCGGCGACCAGAACGGCTCGATCGGCCGGCGCGCGGTCACCGCCGAATACCTGCAGTACAACGCCGACGGCACGATGAAGCCGGTCGTGCAGACCGACGCCGGCGTCTCGGTGCCGCCACCGCGCTAAGCGGCTGCAGGCGGCATCGGGCCGAACAGGGATGGGGAAACGCGGGCTGCCGGCGGCATGCGGCCGCAGCCCGCGCCACCTACCGCTCACGCCTGCGGCCGCGCTTCCATCTACAAGCGTTCTGCCGGGAACCCCAGCCGATCACCGCGCCACATACTGCGGTGCGGCGCCTACCTGCAACGTGTATCCGAAGCGTTGCACGGTTTCGAAGCCCTTCCCCCCCGCAGCCCTGTAATGGGCATCCACGTCCAGCACGTGCTGACCAGCAGGCAGCGGCGGGATCAGGAGCCAGTAGCCGTCGCTTGCCGCAAGGGGCGGATACTTCCCCTCCATGCGTGGCAATCCGGGATAAGGGTCAAAGCAGCCAGGGCTCTGGACCCGGTAGGCCGCGATGTTCTTTATCTGCTTGCCATCGAGGGTGACTCTCGATCGTACGAGTCCGTCAGCGCTCATCGCGATGAGCTTCTGCAACTCCTCACATGTCGGTTGCGTGCTTTCTTTTTTCGCGCTCAGCTCCGTTGCCGCATAACGGTTCACCACCGGCAAGAAGAGATAGGTCCCCGGCGGCACCTGGCATTGCCGCGTCGCATTGAAGGTGCCGTCGGTGCCGGCCAGGAACCAGACCGGTCCTTCCTGCCCCAGCGCGCACAGGTGCCCATCCCGGTCCATGTAGGGCTCGAGTGGCAACGACAGCGCCCACTGCCACCATGTCGCAGTCAGGGACGCCTGGTCGATGCCGTCCGCGGCCGCCTCGAAGGGTACCGGCATGTCGTCACCTGTCGACGCCCCCGCCGTGATGGCGGCACCCGTCGCCAGCAGGCACGCGACAAGACCCGCGCGCACGGACCTCACTCCGGCCTCCTGAGCCACGATGTCACGCTCCGCAGAAAATCGAGATGTTCGGGGTCGTCCAGGTCGGCCACCTTGCGGAAGTGGGCCAGAGCCTCCTCCGCCCCGGCTCTGTCTTCAAGGAATTCCATGACCCCCGTGCGCCATATCCAGTATTGCGGATTGCGTGGCTCATCAGCCACCAGCCGCGCGGTGCAGTCGCGCATTTCCTGCTCATCGAGCTGCGACAGCGAATAGATGACGGCCTGGCACAGCGATACCGGTGTGCCCTCGAAGACATTCGGCATGGCCAGGGCGGCACGAAGCGGCTGCTGGGCCTCGACAGGTCGGCCCAGTTCCAGCAGTGCCACTCCCAGGTTGTGGAGGTCCCGCGCGTCGGCCTGGCCGGTCTTGGCCAGCCAGGCGTAGTCGATCTCGGCCCACTTCCATTGCCGCAGGTCGATCCACCAGTACGCACGGGAGCGTCGCGTCTTGGCGTTTGTCGGCTGGAAGCGCATCGCTTGGCTCATGTACATCAGCGAGCGCCACCTGTCCCCAGCCGCCTGGCCATACGCTGCGCCCTCCAGGATCGTCGCGTCGGGAGCGGCAGCAGCGAGGTCCTCGTAGGCTTCCCGAGCCTCCGCGTAAGTCTTGTGCTCCGTGCGCCCGTACCTGAGCACTTCGCCCAAGTGCACGTACAGCTCCGGATTCTGCACGCCATGTTCGCGGATGTAGTCGGCCGTTGCGGCGAGCGCCTGCATCGACCCGCCCCACTTCGGCTTGGACGCGACCACCAATTCTTCCACCACGAAGAACGAGGTCGGATCCATCTCCAGGCACCTCGGCAACACGGCCTTCTGAAGCATATCCGAGCTCTGGCGGCCGATGGCCGCGAGCTGCGTGCATGCCGGCGAGAGCGTGGGCTCGCTTTCCAGGGCGCGGGCCAGCAGCGGAACGGCGGCCGCGAAGTGCTGCCCCATGCGCTGCTGCTGCGCCAGCGAGGTCTTGGCCATGAACTCGCTGCCACGCGCATCCCAGCCCTGGTCAGCGCGATATTGACCCATCGCGAGCTGGGCGAAGGCGCTGTCGGGCGCCGCGCGCAGCCAGCGCGTGGCGAACCTGCCATCGCGGTCGTCCGCGAGGATCCGCCGGAACGCGTCGAATATCACGTCCCGTTGTCCGGGGTCGTCGTAGTTCGCCTTCAGCAAGGCTTTCATCCGCACGTCCAGCGCCGTCGGCCCACCCGGTCCGTCGAGCAGCCGCTCAAGCTCGGCCAGGGACGGGGCAGTTTCCCTCTGGAGGGTGCAGCGCCCTGGGCCGGCGTTTGCCGGCCAGACGTTTCCCGGAAGATCCGGATAGGCACGACAGCGCGCCGCGGGGTCGCTGATCTGTTCCGCGGCGAAAGCCTGCTCGAAATAGCCGCGCAGCTCTTCCGGCATCGGCCCGGCGGCGGCGGACGCCTCGACCGCCCGCGACACCGGCGCCGACAGTGCTGCCACGCAGGCAAGCACCCCGGCCCATGACCCTTTGCGCATCCCCATCCCCTGGTTTTCCCCACCCGGGAAATTACCCGATCGGCCCGGCATCCGACAGCCGCCGCAGCGGCCATCCCATGGCATCAGGATCCGCTTCTGCCAAGCCGGTTCCGAACCGGCGCCGCCGCACGGTGTCCCGGCGCGACAGGCTCACGCCTGCGGCCGCGCTTCCACCTTCGGTTCGGCCACTTCCTGTCCGGCCTGCGCGTGGCCGGCCATCTCCGCGCCGGCGTCGGCGCGCAGCTTGCGCATCTCCCACGTCGACAGCGCCGAAATCACGCCGACGCTGATGAAGGCGAAGGTGAAGTTGAGCGGGTCATCGCCCGGGCGACCGGTAATCGCGCCGGCCACGCTCAGCGCATAGCCGCCGATCGTGACGCCCAGGGCCAGCGCAACCTGCTGCGCCATCGCCGCCAGGCTGCTGGCCTGGCTCATGTGCTGCTGGTCGATGTCGGCATAGGCAATGGCATTGATGCTGGTGAACTGCAGCGAACGCAGGAAGCCGCTGGCCAGCAGCACGCCGACCATCAGCCAGTACGGCGTGTCGGCGCGGAACAGGCCGAACACGCACATCGCCAGCGCCGCGACCAGCCCGTTCCAGACCAGCACCGGGCGGAAGCCGAAGTAATGCAGGATCCGCGGCGCCACCGTCTTCATCACCATCGCCCCGGCGGTGGAGGTGAAGGTGACCAGGCCCGACTGCAGCGGATTGAGCCCGAAGCCCAGCTGCAGCATCAGCGGCAGCAGGAACGGCGTGGCCCCGACACCGATCCGGAACAGCGAGCCGCCGAGCACGCCGGCGCGGAAGGTCGGCACCTTGAACAGGTCCAGCCGCAGCAGCGGATGCGGATGGGTGTTCGCGTGGCGCACGTAGGCGGCCAGCAGCAGCACGCCGAGCAGCACGCAGGCGCCGATCACGGGCACCGGCACCAGCCCGCGGCCGACCGCCGACAGCCCGAACATCGCCAGTGCCAGCCCGCACGCCGAATACATGAAGCCGCGCGTATCGAGCGGCTTGACCGCCTGGCGCAGCTCCGGGATGTGGCGCCACGCCAGCCACATGCCGAGCGCACCCATCGGCAGGTTGATCAGGAAGATGAAACGCCAGTGCGTGTAGGTGGTGATCGCGCCGCCCAGCACCGGCCCGAGCATCGGCCCGAGCATCGCCGGCACCGTCAGCCAGCTCAGCGCGCGCACCAGCTCGGCCTTGTCGATCGTGCGCAGCAGCACCAGGCGCCCGACCGGCACCATCATCGCCCCGCCGATGCCCTGCACGAAGCGCCCGGCCACCAGCGTGCCCAGGCCGACACTGGCCGCGCAGCCGAGCGAACCGAGCAGGAACACCGCGATCGCACCGACGAAGGTGCGTCGCGCGCCGACCTTGTCCGCGACCCAGCCACTGACCGGGATGAACACTGCCAGCGCCAGCATGTAGGTGGTCAGCGCCAGCTTCAGCGAGACCGGCTCGGTGCCCAGCTCGGCCGCGATCTGCGGCAGCGAGGTGGAGATGGCCGTGGAGTCCATGTTCTCGATGAACAGGGACGTGGCGACGATGAGCGGAAGCAGGCGTTGCGGTTTCACGAACCCGGGACGTGATGGCGCGTGCGTGGATTGTGCCGCGTCGGCTCAACCGCCGGCCAGCCCGCCACCGACGCGGCCGGGCAACGCGCCGTCGTCCTCCGCATCCGGATCGTCCAGGTCGCCGACCTCGCGGTCGATACCGCCGCGTGGATCGGGCCGGCCCGGCGCCTGGACCGGATCGGTCGGCGGCGCACCGGGCGCCCGCTTCTCCGGCGCCTGCCTGGCGGTGGAGCCGGCGTCCTCGTCCGTGTCCTGGTTGTGCGTGCCCTTGTTGTGCGTGCTGTTGTGCATGCCTTTGTTGCCCATGCCCTTGTCGTGGGTGTTCATCGCTGGCCTCCGCATGGATGCACCCAGCGTGCGCCGCGCGCCGTGAGCGTGCGGTCGCGGCACGCCACACGGGGTCAGGCGCTGGTGCCGGCTAGTGCCGGGCGTGCACCGGCTGCGCGCCGCGCACCCGCGCCAGCGCCGCGCGCAGGTCCTCGATGCCGTAGGGCTTGCGCAGGATCTCGATGCCCAGCGCCTCGGCCTCGGGCCCGCCGGCGCCGGCATAGCCGCTGGTCAGCAGTACCGGCAACCCGGGCCGGCGCTGGCGGATTTCGCGGGCCAGGTCGAGCCCGCTGATGCCGCCGGGCATCATGATGTCGGAGAACACCAGCCCGACCTTGCGCTCGTCGGCCAGCGCGCCCAGCGCGGCCCTGGCGCTGGCCGCATGCACCACCGCATGGCCCAGCCGGTGCAGCAGCTCCTCGACGAAGGCGGCGACCTCGGCATCGTCTTCCACCAGCAGCACGCAGGTGCCGGGCGCATCGCGAGCGACCGGAACGGAGGCGACATCGCCGGCCTCGACCACCGCCTGGTGCGAGCGCGGCAGCAGCAGGGTGACGGTCGTGCCCTGCCCCGGCGCCGTGTCGATCGCCACCGACCCGCCGGACTGGTTGGCGAATCCGTACACCTGGGCCAGGCCCAGGCCCGAGCCCTTGCCGATGTCCTTGGTAGTGAAGAACGGCTCGAACACCCGCGCCTTCACCTCCTCGGTCATGCCGGCGCCGGTGTCGCGCACGGCCAGCCGCACGAACTCGCCGGCGCCCTCGCCGTCGACCACGTTGCAGCCGCCGACCGCGAGCGTGCCGCAGCCGGCCATCGCATCGCGCGCATTGACCGCCAGGTTGAGGATCGCCAGCTCCAGTTCGCCGGGGTCGACCACCACCGGCCACAGGTCGCCGGCCAGGTCGACCTGCAGGTGGATGTCGCCGCGCAGGCTGCCGTGCAGCAACGCGGCCATGTCGCCGATCAGGCGCGGCAGCTGCACCGTCTCCGGCCGCAGCGCGCGGTTGCGCGAGAACGCCAGCAGCTGCCGGGTCAGCCCCGCACCGCGCTGCGTCGCCTGGCGCATGCCCTGGATGAGCTTCGCCCGGCGTTCGGGATCGTCGTTGCGCTCGAGCATCTCCAGTCCGGCGCTGACCACCATCAGGATGTTGTTGAAATCGTGCGCCACCCCGCCGGTGAGCTGGCCCAGCGATTCGAGCTTCTGCGTGCGCCGCAGCGACTCCTCCACCCGGATCCGTTCGTCCATCTCCTCGCGCAGCTGCGCGTTGAGCGCCTGCAGCTGCGCGGTGCGGCGGTCGACCAGCGCCTCCAGTTGCGCGGCCGCGGCCTTGCGCGCCTCCATCAGGTCGCAGATCTCCAGCTGCCGCCGCCGCGCGCGCAACGCGGTCTCCATCACGCTGACCAGGGTGATCGGCTCCACCGGCCGCTCGATCAGCGAGACATTGCCCAGCCGCCGCACCAGCCCGGTCCGCCACGCCGCCACCGCCGGCTGCAGGTGGCGGCTGGTCAGCATCGCCAGCGGCAGGTCCGACCAGGGCGGCTGCGCGGCGACCCAGTCGGCCAGCCGGTCCAGGTCCTGGCCGAACAGGCCCTCCTCGGCCACGAACGCCGCGCCCACGCCCGGGCCCAGGCCGGCCAGCAGGGCCGGGTAGTCGGCGCAGATGCGGCTGTCGATGCCGGCGCGTTGCAGCAGGTCGGCCACGGTCGCCGCATCGCGGCCGATCGGGGCCAGCACCAGTACCGTCAGCGGGTGGTCAGTCCTCGTCACGTTCGCCCGCCTGGAGCAATGGCTCGGCGGAACCGGTGTAGACAGGCGTACCGGAGAACACCCCGCTGAACTCGCGCAATGGCGGACCCAGCGACAGCCCGTCCCGGCCCAGCTTGAACTCGCGGATGGTGTGCTCGTGGTCGCCGCTGCGCTTTTTCACCACCGACAGCGCGCGCCGCACCGTGCCGGCGTACTCGAAGTAGCGCAGCATCAGCACCGCATCGCTGAGGTAGCTGATGTCCAGCGGCGTCTCCACCGGCCCGACCAGCCCGTGCTGGGCCAGCACCAGGATGGTCAGCACGCCCTGCTGGCCCAGGGAGCTGAGCAGCTCGTGCATCTGTAGGATCAGGAAACGCCCGTCCGGCATCGCGTTGAGGTAGCCGTTGAGGCTGTCGATCACCACGATCCGGGCGCCGTCCTCCTCCACCCGCCGGCGCACGACGGTGGCGAACTCGCCCGGCGACATCTCCGCCGGGTCGACCTGCTGGAAGAGGATCCGGCCGTCGTCGAGCGCCTCCTGCAACGGCAGGCCGAGCGTGCGTGCACGGGCCTTGAGCGTGCCGCGGCCCTCGTCGAAGGCGAAGATCGCCGCGACCTCGCCGCGCTGCGCGGCGGCGATGGCGTAGGTCAGCGCCAGCGAGGACTTGCCCACGCCGGCAGACCCGATCAGCAGCGCGTTGGTGCCGCGCTCCAGGCCGCCGCCGAGCAGCTTGTCCAGTTCGGCGTTGCCGCTGGGGGTGAAGTCGCCGGCGAAAGCGCTGTGGTGTTCGGCCGCGACCAGGCGCGGGTAGATCTCCAGCCCGCCGCGGATGATCTTCATGTCGTGGAAGCCGCCGCGAAAACCAATACCGCGCATCTTCACCACGCGCAGGCGCCGCCGCTCGGCGCCGTACTCGATCGCCAGCTGCTCCAGCAGCACCACGCCGTGGCAGATCGAGTGCAGCTGCAGGTCGTTTTCCTGCCCGCTCATGTCGTCCAGCAGCACCACCGTGCACGCGCGGCTGGCGAAGAAGTGCTTGAGCGCCAGCACCTGGCGCCGGTAGCGCAGCGAGTTCTGCGCCAGCAGGCGCAGCTCGGACAGGCTGTCGATCACCACCCGGGTCGGCGAAGTCGCGGCGATCCGCTCCAGGATCAGCCGCGTGGTTTCGGCCAGTTCGATCTCGGCCGGATGCAGCACCGTGATCTCGCGGCCCGGATCGAGCGTGGTCTCCGGCGGCACCAGCTCGAAGATGTCGATCCCGGCCAGGTCCCAGCCGTGGCGGCCGGCCACCACGTGCAGCTCGCTGTCGGTCTCGGACATGGAGATGTACAGGACCCGCTCGCCGCGGCGCGCGCCTTCGAGCAGGAATTCCAGCGCCAGCGTGGTCTTGCCGGTGCCGGGCCGGCCCTCGTAGAGATACATGCGGTCGGCATCGAATCCTCCGTCGAGGATGTCATCCAGTCCCTCGTTGCCTGACGAGATCCGCGTCTCCTGGCCGACAGCAGCTCCTGCGGGGATGCGGGTACGGTTTTGCATTCCACTCCTCCGTGCCTTGGACGGGGCAGCCGCGGCGTCCGCCGCCGGCACGACACGCCGGCGACCGCCCGGTGCGCCGCAGGAAGACCGCTTTCGCCGGAGACGCCACCTGGCGCGCGGGGTACCCCCTGCGGTGCGGGTGCACCGTCAGGCACTGTGTACGCGACGACGTGAAGGGGACATCGGCACGGCCGAGCCGCGGCCCACCCGTCGCGTCCCGCTTCGTTCCGGCTTCCCGACGCACACTGCCGCTTCACGTCGGATATCCCACTGGGTCGCACGGCACCCTTGGCGCCGGGCCTCGTGACCGTGCGGCTGTGACCGGTACGGAGCATCGCGCACACCCTCGACAACCGCGGCGCGGTCTTACCTGCCCTGCAGCGCCTTGGCGCGCTCCAGGTGCTGGGCGACGTGTTCGCGGGTGGTGGCCAAGTGCGCCTTGACCTCGGGGCGGGTCGCGGCGGGGATGAGCCTGTCGTCGAGCGCGGCCAGCGCCTCGGTGTGTCCCTTCACCATCGCATCGACATAGGCCCTGGCGTAGGCGTCGCCGCTCTTCTGGCCCAGCGTCGCCAGCTCCTGCTCGCCCTTGGCCTTCTGCGCCTGCGCTTCGGCCGAGTTTTCGTCGGGATCGAACGCCGCGGTCTGGTCGCGATTCTCGCCGTGCTGGTCGATCATCATCTGCGCGAAGCCAGCGACGTCGCCGCTGACGCCCTTGTCCAGCGCCTGCCGGCCGGCGGCGATCTCGTGGCTGTTGATCGCGTTGAGCACGCCGAGCGCGGAACGCTCGGCCGCCATGGCCGCATCGGCCGGCGTACCAGGCATGTCACCGCGCGCCGCATCACCGGCAGCGGGCGCGGCGCCCGGCGCAGTACCGGCCATGCCGTCGGCAGGCGCGGCGGCGGCAGGCGTCGTGTCCGCCGCGGTGGCGGCGTCCGTGGCCGGAACGTCGGGGTTGTCGCGCTTCCCGCAGGCGGACAGCGTGGTCAGGCCGGCCGCGATGGCGGCGGCAAGAAGCAGCTTGGATGTCATGGCAGTCTCCTTGGGTCAGGCCGAACGCAGCGCGACCGGGGCGCCATGTTCCGGTGAAGCGTGGCCCGGATGCCGGCGGTGGCCGGCGGATACAGGTCGGGTTACAGGTCCAGTCGGACCGATGCCACGCTACGCCCGCACGCGTGCGCGTCCCGTCCATTGCCGATGAAGCTCCCGTGCAGGCGGCACCATGGCGTGTGCAGGAACTTCACCCGCGATGCACACCCCGGTGGCCGGCGTTCCGCAGGAAAGCCTTCTGGCACGACCGGTCCATCACGCCGCGGATGGACAGACGGCCCTTCGCGCGCAGCCCGTCATCACAACCGCTCGATCGCACTCGCGCGGACCAGCACCTCGTCCTGCTGGAAGCGCTGCTGCAGGTCCTGGCGGTAGGTCGCCCACCAGCGGTGGTCGAGCTGTTCGGCCATGACCTCGACCAGCACCACTTCATCGCGTTGCACCGCGCCGGCCTCGTCCTGCCAGGCGCCGATCGCCGGCGAACGGATGAACGCGGTGACACCGCCGAAGCGTTCGGTCAGCTCGGAACGCACCGCGTCGAACCGCGCTTTCGCAAACGCGTTGCCGTCGTTGTCGCGGAGCGGGAGGAAGATCTGGACCAGATGCATGGGGCGTACCGGGCGCGCTGCCTGCGGACCATCCCATGCGGCCGGTGGCCGCGGCGTGACGCGGCCACCGGCGGCACGGCAAAGCCGGCGAACACACAGTGACGAGCCAACGGCACGCCAAAGGAAAGGCCCCGCATCGCGGGGCCTTCCATCACGCCTGCATGGCCTGCGCCACGGCTCAGCCCTGCTGCTTGAGCCAGGCGTCGATCTGCGGGCGGCGCTGCTCGCGCAGCTTGACCCGGGTCTGGATGGCCACGATCGCGTTCTGCGCCTCGCGGCGCGAGCTCGGGGCGATGTGCTGGCCGGCGAAGGCTTCGATCCGCGACGCGGTTTCCAGCTTGGCCGAGCCGCTGGCCAGGCCCGGGTAGTAGCGCGAGCGCGAGCTCGAATCGACCAGGCCGTCGACCTGTTCGCGGTGGGCCACGGCGAACTCGAAGGCCAGCTCCGGGTGCTCGTGCGAGACCACGCTGATCATCTCGGCGCCGTTGGTCGCGCCCGGTTCGCTGGTCAGCGCCATGTCCAGCGCGCGCGCGGCCAGCGCCTCGTCGTCGCTCGCGGCCAGCAGCGCGTAGTAGCGGTCGCGGATCAGCGGCGTGGTCTCCTTCTTCGCCAGCGCGTGCAGCGCGTCCCAGGTCGCGCCGTCGGCATTGCGCGCGACGATGCCCAGCACGGTGCGGCGTTGCTCGGCCGGCAGCGAGGCCGGATCGGCCTGGAAGGCGGCGAAGCGGCGGTTGGCCTCGGCGATCACCTTGCGGTCGCCGAGGCGGCCGAGCAGGTCGAGCAGGCTGGCGCGCAGCTGCTTGGTCTGCGCCGGATCACTTTCGCGGTCGTCCCAGCCGAGCCGGTCGAACTTCGGCGACAGGCGCGACAGCGCGTAGCGGCGCCATACCGCCTGCTGCTTCGCATCGCCGTCGTACAACCGGTCGACCGTGCCCAGGGTGTCGGCCGCCACCTGCCACAGGTCATCGGCCGCCTCCAGCGGAATATGCGCGACCAGGTCGAGCAGGTCCGACTCCGGCTGCAGGCCGACCGCCGCCAGCGCGCCGGCATCCATCATCACGCCCAGCCGGTCGACCACCGGCAGCCGCTCGAAGCCGGCGGCCAGCGCGTTGAACTGCGCCGGCGCGTACTTCGTGCGGTAGTAGCCCTTCTGCCCGGCGTTGACCACCACCGGTGCGTCGCAGCCCGGCAGCTCGACGCGGGCGGTGCCGTCCACCAGCACGCGCACCGGTGCGGCATCGCCGGCGCGCACGGCCACCGGCACGCGCCAGTGCAGCGGCGCCTTGCCGGTGTTGTCGACCGAATACTCGCCCTGCTCCAGCGCGACCACGGTGCGGCCGCCTTCGCAGCGGGTGCTGGCGGTGATCAGCGGCACGCCCGGTTGCAGGGTGAAGTCGTGGGCGACCTCGACGAACTGCCTGCCGGGCGCGGCCTTGTCGATCTGCGCCCACAGGTCGTCGGTCACCGCGTTGTCGTAGGCGCGTTGTGCAATGTAGTTGCGCACGCCGGTACGCCACGCCTCCGGCCCGACGTAGTCCTCGAGCATGGCGATCACCGCCCCGCCCTTGCCGTAGGTGATCCCGTCGAAGGCCTGGCTGGCCTGCTCGACCGTGGCCACGTGCTGCACGATCGGATGGGTGGTGGCGAACGCATCGCGGCCCATCGCGCGGCGGCTGTCGAACGCCGCGTCGGTGCCGTTGGCGTCCCACTCCGGATGCAGCTTGCTGGTGGTGCGCCCGGCCAGCCAGGTGGCGAAGCCCTCGTTGAGCCACAGGTCGTCCCACCAGGCCATGGTCACCAGGTTGCCGAACCACTGGTGGGCGATCTCGTGCGCGGCCACCGAGAACACGCGCTGCTGGTCGGAGACGGTGGCGATCGCCGGATCCAGCAGCAGGGTGTGCTCGAAGGTGAAGATCGCGCCCCAGTTCTCCATCGCGCTGAAGAACTGGCTGCTGCCCGGCGCGGCGATGTTGTCCAGCTTGGGCAGCGGATAGGCCACGCCGAAGTAGTCGTTGTATTCGCGCAGCACGTCGCGGCTGGACTCCAGCGCGTACTGCGCCTGGCCGACCTTGCCGCGCGGCGCGATCACGCCGACCTCGGTGCCGCCCTGCGCCTGCGTGGTGGCGCGCTCGAAATCGCCCAGGCCCAGGAACAGCAGGTAGGTCGACATCTTCGGCGTGGTCTGGAACACCACCCGGGTCAGCCCGCCGCCGAGGTCGGTGGTCCTGGCCACCGGCATGTTGCTGACCGCCATCTGCCCGCTGGGCGCGACCACGGCCAGGTCGAAGGTGGCCTTGAAGTCCGGCTCGTCCCACGAGGGCATGAAGCGGCGCGCGTCGGAGTTTTCGAACTGGGTGTACAGCGCGCGCTTCTGGCCCTCGGCGGTGGCGTAGTCCAGCGCGAACAGGCCGTTGGCCTGGGTGTTGATCACACCGCTGTAGTCGGTGGACAGCACGTAGCGGCCCGGTGCCAGCACCGTGCCGAAGGCGAAGCGGGCGGTCTGCTCCTGCGCATCGACGCTGACCTTGGCCAGCAGCGGCTTGCCGCCCTTGGCCGCGACCAGACGGCTGTTGCTGAAGGCCAGGTCGGCCGCCTGCAGGACCAGGGTGTCGGTCGGCGCCAGCACCTCGATGTCGATGCTGGCCTTGCCGTCGAAGCGCATGTCCCCCGCGTGCGGGGTGACCTCGATGGTGTAGTGGCTGGGCTGCGCGGTGCGCGGCAGCTGGGTGGTGACCGTCGTCGCCGCAGCCGTGGTGGCAGGCGCGGCGGGTGCCGCCAGGACGGGACCGGACAGGGCCAGGACGATGGCGATCGCGGTGGCGATCGGGGTCATCGGGGTACGACGCATGGAAATCCTCGCTGGGACGACGGGACGGGCTGGAGCGAACAGCCGATCATCGCCGCCGCGCGGGCAGGCCGACAGCGACGGAAGTCATGGCGCCCCGGGAAAACCGGACCGCGGGCGTCCATGCCAGGCCTGCTCCCTTCTTGCGCCCCGGCGCCGGCGCCGGAATGCGGTGCCGCCGTCAGCGCGGCGCCGCGCCGGAGACAGCGACGCCGTGGCGGCCGGCCTGGCGGGCGCGCAGCCATTCCAGGGCCACGATCGCCAGCCACGCGTACACGGTGACCGCGATGAACAGCACGAAGCGCTTGATGAAGGCGTCGTACACGTCGCCGCCGTTGCTGTCCTGCACCGCGGGGCCGATGAGGATCAGCATGGTCACCCCGGCGTTGAGCCACGCCGACGGCGGCAGCCGGGTGGCGATCACGCCGTAGAGCTTGGCGCCGATGTACAGGCCGAACAGCAACATCCACAGCGCGAACATCCACAGCCCCGGCCACAGCTTGAGCCCGAACCAGAACGCGATCGCGAACACGCCGCCGAGCAGGGTCGAGCCGAGCAGTTCATGGCCGGCCGCGCGCGCGCCGACCACCGAGCCCTGCTGGCCGAGCATCACCGCCTTCATGATGATCGCCATGTAGGCGGCCGGATTGGAGAACGCCATCAGCACCGGCGGCAGCACGATGGCCGTGGTGCGCAGGGCGATCCAGCGCGCCTGGCCGGCATCGGCCGGTACGGGCTGCGGTCTGGCGGCGCGGACCGGGTCTTCCGGGAACAGCGGATGGACCAGCCACTGGCAGGCGATGGCCAGGCCCATGCCGACCAGCAGCGACTGCACCAGGGTGCTGGCCAGCGCATGCCCGGCCAGGCCGGCGGCGGGGATCATGGTCAGGCCGACGGTCAGCAGGGTGGCCACCAGGCCGTTGCCCAGGCCCACGCCGAGGTAGGTCGCGGCGAACAGGCCGGCGGCAATGACCAGCACGCCGGTCACCGGGTAATAGCGCAGCACCGGCGCCAGCAGCAGGCCGATGCCCAGGGTGAGCGCCATCACCAGCACCAGGCCGATGACGGCCTTCGGCCCCGGCGGCGGCGCCGGCCTGGCGCAGAGGACCAGCGCGAACAGCGGCGCCAGGAACGGCATCGGCATCGCCAGGCCGTAGGCCAGCGCCAGTGCCAGCGCGGCGACCGTGCCGAAGCGGAACACGCGCCGGGCCGCCAGCGGCATTACCACGGCCGCGCTCCGCCGCGCCGGGGCCCGCTCAGTAGGCATAGGTCAGCAGGCTCGCCGCGCGGATGTAGAGCTTGCCGAGCAGGCGGGTCAGGCCGCTGCCTTCGCCGTAGGCAATCACCGAGGCCTGGCCGCCGACCCGCAGTGCCGCGCGCAGGTCCGGATCCTGGTTCGGGTCGAAGCCGACGATCACCGGGAAGCGCTGCGACTGCCGCAGCCAGTCGCGATCGTTGTCGACCGACGGCAGCGTACCGGCCGGCGCACTGCTGCCGCTGCCCACGCCCAGACCAATACTGCGCACCTTGCCCTTGAACACGTGCCCGGGCATCGCATCGAACACGATGTCCACCGGCGTGCCGGGCTTGATGTGGCCGAGGTTGTTCTCGGTGAACTCGGCGTTGATCCACATGTCGTGGATCGCGACCAGGGTCAGCACCGGACTGCCGGCGCCGGCGTACAGGCCCACGTCGGTGCCCAGGTCGGTGACCACGCCATCGGACGGTGCGGTGACGCGGGTGTTGGCCAGGTCCAGCTGCGCCTTCTCCACCGCGGTCAGCGCGGTCTGCAGCACGGTGTTGTCGTCGACGCTGTCGCCGCCCATCTGGTCGATCGCGCGGCGGATGTCGGCCTCGGCGGCGGCGACCTGCGCGGTCGCCTGCTGCAGGGTGGCGTCGGCGACTTCCTGGCGGCGCACCGATACCGTGCCCGGATCTTCCTCGCGCAGCCGGCGCAGGCGGGTCGCGTCCTGGCGCGCCTTCAGTTCGTTGGCCTGTACCGCGCGCAGCCCCGCCCGCGCCGCTTCCACCGCCGCCGAGCCGGCGCCGACCTGGCGCCGCGCATGGGCCAGGTCGGACTCGGCCTTGGCCAGCGCGATCCGGTACTGCGACGGGTCGATCTCGAACAGCACCTCGCCGGCCTTCACCGCCTGGTCGTTGCCGACCGGCAGCTTGACCACCGCGCCGGCGACCTTGGGCGCGATGCCGACCACGAAGCCGTCGATCCGCGCCTGCGAGGTGTACGGGGTGTAGCGGTCGGCGACCAGGTACAGCAGCAGGCTGGCGACGATCGCACCAACGACGATGCGGCCGCCCCTGCGCACGGAGGTGCGCGCCGCCTCGGCGCCTTCACTGTTGCCAGCCACGGCGCCGCTCTTGCCCGCGGCGCCATCCCTGTCTGCGCCGGCCGCGGCCTGCCCGTTCTCGCTCATGGTGGAGTCCCCTTGTGGACGGTCGGCCCGTCCGTGTTCGCCGGCAGCGGCTCGGTCAGCAGGTCGCCCCAGTTGGTCCTGGCCCGCATCTGTTCGCGCGTGGCCTCCGGCACGATCGCCTCCACCGGCATGTCGGTCCAGCCGCCGCCGAGGGCCTTGTACAGGGTGATCACCGCCGAGATGTGCGCGCTCTGGTTGACCAGCTCGCGGTCGGTCTGGGTGAACAGCGCACGCTGCGCATCCAGCACCCGGCTGAAGTCGGCATAGCCTTCCTGGTAGAGCGTGTTGGCCAGTTCGAGCGAGCGCTCGGCGGCCCGCGCCGCACCGGCCAGCGGCGCCTTCTGCTCGCCGGTCTTGACCACGGTGACCGCGGCGTCGTCGATCTCGCGCGCGGCCAGCAGCGCGGTGTTCTGGAACGCCTCGATCGACTGCTGCAGCCGCGCATCCTGCAGGCGCACGTTGTTGCGGATCCGGCCGTAGTCGAAGAGGTTCCAGGTCAGCGCCGGACCCACTCCTATCGAGGTCGCGCGCGGCGCGCCGTTCACGCTGGTGGTCGACCAGCCGATGCTGCCCAGCAAGGTGATCGCCGGGTAGTAGTCGGCCTGGGCCACGCCGATCTGCGCCGACTGCGCGGCGACCTGCCAGGCCGCCACGCGCAGGTCGCGCCGGCGCAGCAGCAGCTGGGCCGACACGCCGTCGATGACCGCCGGATCGAGCGTCGGCAGCGGCCCGCCGGCCGCGGCCAGCTCGGGCATGTCGCCCGGCATGCGCCCCAGCAGCACCGCCAGCGCGTTGCGGACCTTGGCCAGGTTGGCCTCAAGTTCGGGGATCAGCGCCACCGTGCCCAGGTACTGCGCCTTGGCCGACTGCAGGTCCAGTTCCGATTCCTCGCCGCTGTCGAACAGCCGCTCGGTGATCTCGTAGCTGCGCTTCTGGATGGCCGCGTTGCGGGTGGCGATGTCGATGCGCAGCAGCGTGGTGCGGTAGAGGTAGTACAGGTCGGCGACCTGCGCGGCCAGCAGCACCTGCGCGTCCTGCTGGTTGGCGATGGAGGCGAAGAAGCCGGCCTCGGCCGACTCGATGCCGCGCTGGAAGCGGCCCCAGAAATCCAGCTCCCAGGCCAGGTCGAAACCGGCGCCGTAGCTGACGAAGTCCTGGTGGGTATCGCCGCCGCGGCCGCCGCGCTCGCGCGTGTCGACATAGGTGGCGCCGGCACTGGCCTGCTGCACCTGCGGATACTGGCTGGCGCCGGCGATGCCGAGCACCGCGCGGCTTTCCAGGATCCGCAGCCCGGCGATGCGCAGGCTCGGGTTCTGCCGGCGCGCGGTATCGACCAGGCCGTCCAGCACCGGGTCGTTGAACGCGCGCCACCAGAACGCCAGGTCGGCCTGCGCCTGCTGGCCACCGACGCCGGCGCCGGCGCCGGCCTGGCCGTACAGGTCGGACTGCCAGTGCTGCAGCCAGGCCACTTCCGGCTCCTGGTAATCGGGGCCGAGCGTGGTGCACGCGCCGGCCAGCACCGCCGCCATGCTGACGGCGGCCACGCCCAGCCGACGTGCCCAGGGCCTTGCCATCGCGCTCAGCCGGAATCGCCGGCCGGGCTCGCCTGCACGCTGCCCTCCACCGGGGCCAGCTGCAGGTTGGCCGCCTCGCCGCTGGCGACCCAGTCGGCGAACAGCGTGTAACCCACCGCCAGCAGCACCGCGCCGACGAACAGGCCGGTGATGCCGGCCGTGGCCATGCCGCCGATCGCACCGATCAGGATCACCAGCATCGGCGCGTCCACGCCGCGGCCGAGCAGCAGCGGCTTGAGCAGGTTGTCGACCATGCCGGCGAGGACGAAGAACACGGTGAACACCACCTTGAGCAGGGTCGACATCTCGTCGTCCGCCCACCACAGGTAACCGGCGGCCGGCAACGAGATGATCAGCGCCGGCAGCTGCAGGATGCCGAGGAACATCACCAGCAGCGCGAGCACGCCCGCACCGGGAATGCCGGCCACCAGGAAGCCGGTACCCAGCAGGATCGCCTGGATGAAGGCCACGCCGACCACGCCGGTGGCGACCGAGCGGACCGTGGCCACCGACAGGTGGACCAGCCGCGGCCCGCGCTCCGGGCCGGTCAGGCGCACCACCACGCGGGCCACCGCGTCGCCACCGGTGACCGCGTAGGCCATCATCACCCCGGCCACCGCCACCGAGGCCAGGAACACCAGGGTGGTGGCCGCGCCGCCGGCGACCAGCGCCAGCACCTTGGCCGAGATCTCCTTGACCATCTCGCGGTTCTTGTCGAGGAACCCCGGCAGGTTGGCCGCCGCCTCGCTCCACGCCCGGAACAGGCGGTCGCCCACGATCGGCCACTCGGCCACCTTCGGGTTGGCCGCCGGGATCGCCAGGGTGTGGTTCTCGATCGCGTCGTGCAGCTCGCCCAGCTGGGTGCCCAGCGCGCTGCCCAGCAGCACCATCGGAATGCCCAGCAGCAGCAGGATCGCCAGCACGAACAGCGTGCCGGCCAGGCCGCGGCGGCCACCGAGCGCGCGGGTCAGCCGCTCGTACAGCGGGTACAGCGAGATGGCCAGGATCATCGACAGCGACACCAGCCCGGCGAACGGACTGAACACGCGCACGCACAGGACCAGCAGGAACGCGACCAGGCCCAGGCGGATCAGCATCTCCGCCATGTCCGAGGTCACCAGTTTGCGAAGCGTCGCCTGATCGGTGTTCATCTGAAGTCTCCGCGGTGGTCGGCAACGAGGGCGGGCGCGGCACCCCACGGGGCCGGCTGTCGCCCGCGACGCTAGTCGCCGTGCCATGGACGCGGAATTGGCTCTTGGCCCCACGCAGCATCGGCGGCGCTCGTGGCAGGCACCGCCTGCGCGCCGCGGTTGCGGCGAGGAAGCCGACCGCGGCGTCGGCGCCGGCCTCCCCGCCCCACGCTGATGCGCCGCTGCGGCGCCCGCCATGTCATCGACCGCGGAAGCGCGCCAGGCAGCGTCCGCTGGACCCAGGGCACGTCCTCGTTGCGGCGCTACTTCGTGTCTTTCGACGCGGGCTGCGGACGCGGGTGCGGCACATGGTCCGAGCCGACCGGACGGTCGTGGCCGCCCTGCTCGCGGCGCACCTGCGCCTCCTCCACCGACGGATTGCCGCGACGCCGTTGCATCGCGTCGTCCTGGCGCTGCTCGATGGTCTCCTGCCGGGCCTGCTGGTCGGTGCGGCGCGGATCCGCGCCGGTGTCCTGCTTCGTGCCGGTGCGCGTCGGCTTGTCGGTCGCCATGCGGGGTTCCTGTCGGGCGCGGCGGCATGCGCGCCCGACCACCTTCGCCGACGGCCTGTTAGCGCGCCGGCGTGCGCGGCGTGAACGCCGCTTTACGAAACCGGCGGAGGAGGAGAAAGCTGCGGTTACCCGGGCAGCGTGCCAGCCCCCGACGCCGTGTCAGCCTCGCCCGGCCAGGCCCAGCCGGTCGGCTTCGGTAATGGGCCGCATGACCCGGCACGGCACGCCGGCGGCGACCACATTGGCCGGGATATCCCGGGTCACTACGCTGCCGGCCGCGATGATCGAGTTCTCGCCGATGCTCACCCCGGGCACGATCGTGACCGAACCGCCGATCCAGACCCGGTCGCCGATGCTGATCGGCAGCGCACGCTCGTAGCCGAGCTTGCGCTCCTGCGCATCGACCGCGTGGTTGGGCGTGTACAGGCTGACGTTGGGCCCGAGCAGGACGTCGTCGCCGATGGTCACCGGCGCGCAGTCCAGGATCGTGCAGTGGCTGTTGGCATAGAAGTTCTCGCCCACGCGGATGTTGTAGCCGTAGTCGCAGTTGAACGGCGATTCGATCCAGGCGTTGCCGCCCATCGCGCCGAACAGCTCTTGCAGGATCGCGTTGCGCTCGCCGCGCATCGACGGCTTCATCGCGTTGAACTCGAACAGCAGGTCCTTGGCCCGTTCCCGCTCCTCCACCAGTGCCGCATCCCAGCTGATGTACCAGCCTTGGCCCAGCATCTTTTCCTTCTGCGTCATCACCACTCCGCTCAGCCCCCGACCAGCGCCGCGCGCAGCGGCGCCAGGTCCTCGCCCGATACCGGCCGCACCACGCGCGCCAGTTCCTGTCCGTCGTGCAACAGTACCAGCGTGGGCCACAGCTTGACCTTGAACCCGCGGCCCAGCGGCCTGCCGCGGCCGTCCTCGATCTTCAGGTGCACCAGCAGCGGATGCTCGGACGCCAATGCCTCGATCGCCGCCTGCGCATGCTGGCAATGCGGGCACCACGGCGCACCGAACTCGAGCAGCAGCACGCCTTCATGCGCCTCCACATCCGCGCGGGACGGCTCGATTTGCAGGTAGCGGTCGGTGTAGGGCATCGCGGCGTCAGTGGCGGATTTCGCGCGGTCACGCTTGCACATCCTGCGTAGCCGGGTCGTGACGCACCGGCGGCCAAGGCATTCACGGCGGCGCGTTCGTGATCCTGCTCGAGGACATGCCATCCGGCGGCGGCGCCGCGGTCGCACGCGAGCCGCTCGACGGGCTGGTCGAGCCGGTCGACGCCGGCGTCGTGATGCTGAACATCGTCATCAGCATCGGCATGGGACGAAGACGGAAGCCCCGTCAGATCAGGCGCGAAAGCCTTGAATTTCCGGCAACCATCCGGAATGGCAGGCCGTCCGTGCCCACATCCACGCCGACAACATGCAAGGTCGCTTCACTACCTCCGGTTGGAGGCAGTCGGTATAGCGTGGGGTGCGCGCCTTCCAGGCCTTCGTGCCACGGATAGATCAACGTGACCTCTTCGCACCTGTACGCTGCGGCGTAAGCGTTCATTTGATAAGCATGCTCGTTGCGCGGCACCAGGCGTCCGATTGAATCCATCTCAAGCCGGGTCCACTTCGTATCGCCCACGGCCAGCACGGTGCCACCCTCGCTCAGGACCAGGTCGGGCCTCAGGTGAAAGAAACGGGCAGCCGGCTCGTTGAAAGCGCTCGCCAGGTGCCGGCCCGTATGCTGCGCATGCAGGTCCAGCCCCAACCGCCTCGCGGGTCCACGCAGCCTCCCGTAGACCGCCGCCTCGAACAGCCGGTTCATGTCGAATAGCAGCTCAGGCGCCTCACTGGACCCGGCACGCAGGCCCGGCGTAAGTAGGCGCAGTATCCAGCCCGCCCAACGCAGCGCACTTGCGTAGTGCGCCACCTGGCGGTCGCGTCCCAACGTGGAATGAAGAAGCAAGGCGTCCGCAGGCGTCGCCACTTCGTCAAACGCGGCCGACATCTCCAGCCACAGGCGACCAGTACCGATTCCGCGCATCCAGGGCCGCACGGCAACCAGGGCCGCTTTGAGTACCTGGTTCCAGCGGTTGTCCGGGGTCAACTCATCGAAGCGGCACGCCAGCGTGTCGATCCGCATCGCATGCGCTGACGCTTGGCGGGACACCAGCAGCCGTCCTCGCAGGACGCGGATGTCTGCCTCCTCGCTCCGATAGCGCCGCACCAGGCCGGCTCGCACGAGCGGAAGCAGGGAGCGCAGGTAGGCCAGGACGAACACATCGAGCAGGCTGTGCTGACGCAGATCGTGGGTTGCGTCGTCGTGCTCGAATGCCGGCAGATCATGGGCCAGCGCCAGCATGCGCAGCAGCGTCCTGCGCGCACCTGCCGGTTCGACCCGTTCTCCCACCTTGGGCAGAACCTCCAGGATTCGTCCTCCCAGGTTGACCAGCCCGGCGTACTGGGCGAGCCGAACCGAACGGTGCCCCAACGTGCAGAAACCTGGTCGCTTGCGGGCAAGCATGGCGAGCCGATCGGCCTCCGACGGCGTGAGAGCGCCCGACCCGCTGCCGACCGGCAGTAGTTCATGCTCGACCGCAGTGAGGAGGCGCGGCGGCTTCCGCTCAGCCGCCACCGTCGTCCATCTCATAGATCGAGCGGAACGCCTCGGCCGACCAGCTGTCAGGCGGGGTCGTGAAATAGCGCAGGTATTCGGCGGTGCCGACTTCCCGCGCGCCGAACAGGTCGTCCGCGCGCAGCGTCTGGATACCGATGAAGGGCGACCCGCGGCGACGGCTGGACAGTACGGCTTCGATGCGGCTCCAGTCGTCGAAGAAGTACTCCTGCAGCAAGGGGATGATCTGGAGTCGGAAGGAGGTCCGCAGTTCTTCCAGGGTCGAGACGCGCATGAAATAGGCGTGGCCAATGCCTCGGTCACGGTCCACGAAGAACTCGATCCGGTCGTTGATGGCACGCAAAAGATGGCCGAGGTGTACACCTTCGACACTGCGGTCCAGACGCTGGTAGTTGGGCGGAATCTCCTCGAACTCGAACCGGCGCCGCAAGGCGATATCCAGAAGCGCGATCGAGCGGTCGGCCGTGTTCATGGTGCCGTAGATGTCGAGGTTCTCGGGAACGCCGAAGCGCTCGTCATCTTCACTCTCGCCGCCGGTGCCGGGGAGTTGGACCTCGATTCCGCCCGCCAAGGCGCCGGCAGCGTCGTAGCGGGTGCGCTTGTCCGGCTCGATCAGCGTGATCAACTCGCCGAACACCTTGGCGATGTTGGCGCGGTTGATCTCGTCAATGAACAGTGCGTACTGGCGGGAGGGGTTGGCCTTGGCCTCGGCGCATATCTGCTTGAAGACGCCGTCCACCATGCGGAATCCAGCGGCGGCGCCCTCGCTTTCACCGGCCACCGGGCGGAGGCCGACGACGAAGTCCTCATAGGAATACGAAGGATGGAAGGTGACCACCCGGTAGCGCTGGACCGGTTGGCCCGCCACCCCTGGGCCCGCCCGCCACGCATCCAGCAGGTCGGCGGCGTCCGGATCCACATCGCGCCATTCCGGGACCACGGTCCAGTCGGCATCCTCGGTCTTGGTGAACACGTACGGCGGGCGGCGGTCGGCCACGTTGACCGTGGTCACTTCCAGGGGCGTGTGGCTTTGCATGTAGCCCCACAAGGTGGGCCGGACATTGCTTCGCTTGCGCTGCGCCGACTTGGCCTTGACCAGCCCATGCTGCTCGAGCGCCGCCACCTTCACCGGCTGACCCAGGTCGGCGAGCGCGGCGGCAATCACCGCACGCCAGCCTGATCGGGCCACCAGCTGGATCTCCCAGGTGGCACGGTCCACGTCGGCCGGCTGGTCGGTGTATTGCGCGAACAGCTGCTGCAGGCGCCACGTCTTGCCCGTCCCCGGTGGCCCGTACAGGATCAGGTTGCGCGCCGGGCGGGCCTTGCGCCCGTACGTTTCCGCCGGTTCTTTCACCGCTGCGGCCACCTCGTCGTCCTGCTCGGGCTCCCCCTCCGGTGCATTGGGCTCCAGCCACTGGGTGCGCAGCGGGTCGAGGTAGAAGTCCAGTTCGGTGGTGTTGTATCGCTGCTCCTGCGCGCGGCGCAGCTTCAGGAGTGCTTCGTCCAGCTGCCGGTCCGACCAAGAGCGTGTCTGCTTCAAAGGCGCCACGCCGAACGCGGCAAGCACCTTGTGCCGGTCGCCATTGCTGGACATCCGCTCTACGCGGTCCGGGAACAGGAAATACCGCAGCATGTGGCGGAACTGGCGGCTGCCGTCCTGGGGCACGGTGTCCATCCAGGCTACGTGCCGGTCGTAGTCATCGAACAGCGCCGCACGTTCGGTGGGGGAAACTTTCTTGATGGCCTGCCCCAGCCCGATCATGAAGTTCAGTTCGCGCCAGCGGTTGGTGTTGACTCCCATCCCGGCCGAACCGATCCCCTCGAGCATCGCGTCGGACAGCATCGGGTGGTCCGTGGACAAGTTCTCGCCCGACCAGTTCCACACCCCGATCACGCCTTCGCGCTTGGTGTCTGCGTTGATGTTGCTGGGAAACAGGAACAGGGCCCAAAGAACCTCCGCCATCAGCTTCCTGGCAGATGGCGGCGCGTCCTCCAGCTGTGCCTGCAGCTTCTCGTAGAAGCTACGGCTGCCCGCCTCCGGCTGCTGCACGAAGTAGCGGTCCAGATGATCGAAACCCATGGCCGTGCTGATCGGCTCGCCGCCGAGGATGCTGCCATCCCCCACCAGGCACGTTTGTACCCACGCGCGCCCCGCCGCGGTGATCCTGGCTGCGTCGTGTCCACCGATAAACAGCGCCATGCTCTCCCCGTCCAGAACGCGGCTCCCCCGCGGAGTGCCATCCTAGACGAACTGCATGGCGGCCCAGAACCGTCCCGCTCCCCTGGCCAGCCGGCGCAGTTCGGCCCTTTAAAAAGAACAGGGCCGCCCGAAGGCGGCCCTGTCCGTCACCCGACGCAGCCGCTCAGGCCGGTGCGTTCTCCGCCACCACCGTCTCGCGACGGCCGCGGCCGAAGCGTGCCGACAGCATCTGCCGCAGGCCGTCCAGGCCGGCGCCCTTGCCGGCGACCTTGAGCACCGCGTAACCCTCCAGCGAGGCGTTCATCAGGTCGCTGCCCACCGCCATCTCGGTGTCCTCCAGCAGTTCCTGCAGCCGGTCCAGGCGCTGGCGGCGCGGGCGCAACAGGTCGAGCGCGGCCAGGTCGCGCTGGTAGGCGGCCACGTCGAAGTTGCGCGGCAGCACCTCCGCGTTCTGGGTGAAGGCCACCACTGCCTGGCGGCAGAACGCTTCGGATTTGTCGCCCATCTTGGTCAGGAACCGGCGCGCGGCCGGGTCCAGCCCGAGCAGCGGGGTCAGGTGGGTCTCCAGCGTGGCCAGCGCCGCATCGATCGCGGCCAGGGATTCGGCGGACAGCTCCAGGTCGATCAGGTTCTGGGTCATGGATGAGGCTTCCTTGTCAGTGGCGCCGGCCCGATTGGCCGGCGCGCGCACAGTCTCCCGGATGGCGGGCTGCCGCCATCAGGCCGCTGCGCGCCGGCGTGTAGGAAAACTCCGAGCGTGGGGGTAGGAAAAAACGACAGCCAAGGGTCGGCATGCGGCGCTTGTCCTTGCAACCGCCGGACAAGCCCGAAGTACGGCCGGCGATGGTTTCATCCGAACCGATGAAATCAGCCAGATGTCCGGTTCGGTGTAGGAAAAATCCCAACGGCGGGTAGGAGAACTCCGGCGGCCGGGTCCGGAATGCCGCCCGCGCGGTCCGGAACGCGGCCTGCGGCCCGTCCGGCACCACAGGCGGCGTCCGGCAGGCCGGCGTCGGCTCGCCGGACTGCGGATGCGAGGTTCGCGGCGCCGGACGCGGGGTCGCGAAGCCCGATCGCAAGGTTCCCCGCCCCGTGCGCCGGCCAGCGAACCCGGCGCGCGAAGTCGGGAACTCCAGGCGTCGGGTTCCGGACTTCGCGCGCAAAGTCGCAGCGCTGCGCGCAAGCCTTGGAACATCGCGCCGGTGCCCGCCGGAACCCCGATCGCAGGGTTGCGGACCTTGCGGTCGGGCCGCGGAACCTTGCAGCCGGCGTTGGCGAACGGCGCGCAAGGCCCGGCGCGTTGCGCTGGCGAGGTTCCCGGCCTTGCGCGCAAGCCGCCGAACCTCAACGCTGGAGTTCGCCGGCTTGCAAACCGGCTCCGGAACCCGGCGTGCGGCGTCCGGAACCTCGCGGCCGGGGCACCTGGCCCTGCGCGCAAGGCCCGGAACGTTGCGGCCGCCCCGCCAACACCGTCCCGCGGGCCGCGTCCGCATCGCCGGCCCGACCCGTTCAGGCAACTCCTACCCTCGCCTATACTCGACCGGCGTCACATTCCCGGGGAGGGAACACGCGTGAGCCGCGAGATCGAGGAGCTTCAGGCCGCCCTGCGCCGGTTCGCCGAGGAGCGCGACTGGAGCCAGTTCCATACGCCGAAGAACCTCGCCGCGTCCCTGTCCATCGAGGCGGCCGAAGTGCTCGAGCACTTCCAGTGGCTGACCGACGAGCAGAGCCGCCAGCTCAGCGAGGAGCAGCGGCTCAAGGTCGGCCACGAGATCGCCGATGTCCTGCTCTATCTGCTGCAGCTGTCCGACAAGCTGGGCATCGACCCGCTCGAAGCGGCCCGGCAGAAGCTGGCGATCAACGCGGCGAAATACCCGGCCGACAGGGCCCGCGGCAGCAGCAGGAAGTACACCGAACTCTGAATCCGGCAAGCCGAAGGGGAAAGGCTGGCGTGATCGTTTACCAGGCGACGAAATCGAAGTTCCTGCACGACTGCGACAACGACCAGATCGAAGACGTGGTCCAGCGAGCCTTCGTAATGAAGGCGCAGCGTTACGCTTCGCCATCGGAGTTCAAAGCCTGGCGCGCCTCGCTCACGGCGATGGCGCGGGTGCTGCGCGATGGCGACATCCCCGACGACATCGGCATCGGCGTGGAATTCGGCATCCCGCAGACCGCCAAGCGGATCGACTTCATCCTCTCCGGCCAGGCCGACGACGGCACGCCGCACGTGGTCATCGTCGAGCTCAAGCAATGGTCGACCTCGCGCATCAGCGAGAAGGACGGGCTGATCGTCGCCAACCGCGGCGGCCGGGCCGAGGTCGAAGGCCCGCATCCGAGCTACCAGGCGTGGTCCTATGCGGCGCTGCTCAATGGCTTCAACGAGGCCGTGTACGAGTCCGGCACCGAGCTGCGGCCCTGCGCCTACCTGCACAACTACCGGGACGATGGCGTCATCCGCCACGCCCACTACGCCGCCTACCTGGACAAGGCGCCGGTGTTCCTCGACGGCAGCGACGAGCTGGCCAGGCTGCGCGCCTTCATCAAGCAGCACGTGCGCAAGGGCGACCAGGGCAAGCTGCTGTACGAGATCGAGAACGGCCGCATCCGCCCGTCGAAGATGCTGGCCGACAGCCTGGCGAAGATGCTCAAGGGCAACCGCGAGTTCGTGCTGGTGGACGACCAGAAGGTGGTCTACGAGACCTGCCTCGCGAAGGCAGCCCAGGCCAGCGACGCGCGCAAGCAGGTGGTGATCGTTAAGGGCGGCCCCGGCACCGGCAAGTCGGTGGTGGCGGTGAACCTGCTGGTGGAACTGACCAGGCGTGGCCAAGTCACCAAGTACGTCTCCAAGAACGCGGCCCCGCGCGCGGTCTTTAAGCATAAATTGGCCGGGCACCTTCGCAGGGTCGAGATCGGAAACCTGTTCTCAAGCTCGGGCAGCTTCTACGAGAGCCAGCCCAACGTGTTCGACACGCTGGTCGTGGACGAGGCCCACCGCCTGAACGAGAAGAGTGGCTTCATGTTGAACCGCGGCCAGAACCAGATCATGGAGCTGGTCCGCAGCGCCCGCTGCACAGTCTTCTTCGCCGACGACGACCAGATTGTCACCCTGTCCGACATCGGCCGCACCGAGGAACTGGAACGCTGGGCGCATGCCATGGGCGCCGAGGTCACCCGACTGGAACTGGCCTCCCAGTTCCGCTGCGCCGGCTCGGACGGCTACATCGCCTGGCTCGACAACTTCCTCGGCATCCGCGAAACCGCCAACGCCGATTTCGACCGCGACAGCTTCGACTTCCGCATCGTCAATTCCCCAGTCGAGCTGCACGCGCTGATCCGCGAGAAGAACAGGCTCAACAACAAGGCCCGCGTCGTCGCCGGCTACTGCTGGGACTGGAAGAGCAAGGCCAACCCGGACGCCTGGGACATCGAGTTCCCGGAGCACGGATACAAGGCGCAATGGAACCTGAGCCAGGACGGCAGCCTCTGGATCATTGCTCCCGAATCGGTTGAGCAGGTCGGCTGCATCCACACCTGCCAGGGCCTGGAGCTGGACTACGTCGGCGTGATCATCGGCCCCGACCTGCGCTGGATCGACGGCACGCCGCTGCCCGACGACCGCCTCAAGGTCGGTAGCGGGTTCTTCT
>JAGHZW010000111.1:0-559 GCA_017745195.1 Pseudoxanthomonas sp.
GGGCGTGACCGCGACCCGGACCCGAAGCCGGTTGCCCGGATCATCGGCCAGGCGCTGCGCCTCGACCAGCTTGTTCTGCGCGTACAGCAGCTCCAGCCGCTCCTTCAGCTCGACCTTGATCGTCTCGATCGCGCTGAGTACGCGCTCGCGGGTGGTCGCGTAATGGGTCTTCGGATAGATCGTGTAGCGCGGCAGCTTGCGCAGGACTTCGCCGGTGAGCGGGTCGAACAGCGCGATGTTCTCGATCTCGCCATCGAACAGCTCGATCCGCACCGCTTCGGCGTCGCTTTCGGCCGGATGCACGTCGATCACCTCGCCGCGCACGCGGAAGGTGCCGCGTTGCAGCTCGTACTCGTTGCGGGTGTACTGCAGCTGGGTCAGGTGGCGGATCAGTTCGCGCTGGTCCAGGTGCTCGCCGCGCGACAGGATCAGCCGCAGCGACAGGTAGTCCTCGGGCGCGCCGAGGCCGTAGATCGCCGAGACCGTGCCGACCACCAGCGCGTCGCGCCGCGACAGCAGCGCCTTGGTCGCGGCCAGGCGCATCTGCTCGATGTGGTCG
>JAGHZW010000111.1:569-83915 GCA_017745195.1 Pseudoxanthomonas sp.
GCAGCTTGCGCAGGACTTCGCCGGTGAGTTCGGGAAGAACGCCTTGAACTCGCCGTACAGCTGCGCGGCCAGGGTCTTGTTCGGGGCCATCACCAGGGTCGGCTTCTGCACCGCCTGGACCACGTTGGCGACGGTGTAGGTCTTGCCCGAGCCGGTCACGCCGAGCAGCACCTGCCGGGCGAGTCCCGCCTCGAAACCCTCGATCAGCTTCTCGATGGCCTGCGGCTGGTCACCCGCCGGGGCATAAGGGGAGACCAGTTCGAAACGCTCGCTCATGCGCGGGGCGCTACCGTCTTGGGGGGACTTGCCAGTATAGACAGGCGCCGTGTGCAGACTGGAGCGGTACCAGCGGCGGCATTCACCATCCCGGCGGTCACCGGCGAGTACCGGGAATGCCGCCCTGCCGCACCGGCCCGCCCGCAAGACCGCGCGCCTCCGACCCCGGGGCCTCCGGGACCGTCGAATTCCTACATGCGCCACGGACGATCACCGATTCCGCGGGAAAGTCGCCCGTGCCAACCTGAACCTCCCGAGCGAAAAGGATTTCGCCCATGCGCAAGGACGCGCCGGGACCTGTCCCTGGCTTCAGCCTGGTCGAAACATCGGCCAGCCTGGCCGTACTGGCCATCCTGGTCGGTCTGGCCCTGCCGGGCTTCCGCGGGACGCTGGAACGCCAGCGGGCCGCGACCGCCATGCACCTGGTCGGCACGCAGCTGGCCCAGGCCCGCAACACCGCCATCACCCGGCGTATTCCGGTCACGGTCTGCCCTTCGCGCGGCGGCGGCCGCTGCCTGGGCGAACCTGACTGGAGCGCTGGCTGGTTGCTCTATCTGGATCGCGGTCGCAACGACCAGCCACAAAGCCCCGACGACGTCCTGCGCGACGTCCGCCAGCCGGTACACGAGTCGATCCAGCTTCTGGCCAGCGCCGGCCGCCTGCGCGTGCGCTACCAGCCGGACGGACGCAGCGGTGGCAATAACCTCACGCTGCGCATCTGCAGTTCAGGACGGCTGCACGGGGAAGTGATCGTGAACAACGTGGGGCGCGTGCGGACACACCGCGCCGCGCCGGACACCCCTTGCGGATGACAGGCGGCGGCGGAAGCCGGCAGTCTTGCCCATCGGCAACTCCTGCCTCTACAATATGCGACCCCGCCCGAATAGCTCAGCCGGTTAGAGCACTTGACTGTTAATCAGGGGGTCGTTGGTTCGAGTCCAACTTCGGGCGCCATATCCAGAAGGGCCGCGAGCAATCGCGGCCCTTCGCATTTCAGGCGTGGTGAACACAATCCGCCGAAACAGCGAGGCCGCCACATGGGCGGCCTCGCGGGATGCGTGGACCCTACCAGCAATCAGCCAGCTCGGCTGTGCCGCTTTCCGTCTTGAGACCCGTGTTGCTGACCGAAAGGTCGCCGCAACGATCCCGGGCCTGTGCACCTACAGCTGTCGCGGTCAGAACCAACTGGCTGGCTGTCTGCGTACTGGCAGCGATCGTGTAAAACGCGGTCGCCCCCGGCTCACGCGGCGACTGGGCGGGAACGGGGTATCCGACATAGGTGTTGTTGACCGTGAAGAAGCGTTCCGCTCCCTGCATGTATTCAACCAGGTCGGCCTTGGCTTGGGCACGCCGCGACTTGCGGACCTGCTCCTGGTAGGACGGATAGGCGATCGCGGCAAGGATCGCCACGATGCCCACCACAATCATCAGCTCCGTCAGGGTGAAACCAGCCATCCTGCCCGCGAAACCGACCCCGGCGCGTCCCCGGGGCGTGTTTTCTCTGACCACGTTCACCGCTCCTGTATTTTTCATCGCACCTGCCTCCAGGACTGCCGGCCGCATGGCCGCGGCAGATACATCGGCGGCGCGCCTGCCACCCGTATCACCATCGAGCACTGCGCCCCAACCGCGTCATCGATCTGCTGCTGCGTCGCTCCGGCGCCCAGCGGCGATACTCTCGGCGTGGTCATGATCGCCACGTCCTTCACCGGAGCCGAGCCACCGGTATTCAATGCAAGCGCTCCCGTCGTCGACGTCGGCGACGCCCCGTTCGGGGTCCCCAGGTGGACATTGGTGAGTGCCGCACCGCCGGTCAGGGAGTTCAGGCCATAGAGCCAGTTCCGTCCGCTGACACCGCAATCCTGGTTGGCGGTACTCGCCTGCGGCTCGAAGGTCGGGAAAAAGGCGACGCCGCTTTCGACGTGCGGATAGCCGACGAACCGTTCACCGGCCGGCAGGTCCATATACCAGCCCTGGTTGCCGGCAACCATCGGATTGGCGCTGGTTGCCCGGAAAGAACCCGAGGTCACGCCTACGGTCTGCTGGAGCAGAACGGCACGCCCGGTAACCGCCACGCCCTTGTCGAGGATGCCGTACAGCGTCTGGGTGCTGGTATCAAGCGGATCGCCGGTAAACGAGAAGCTGCCCGTGCCGAAGTAGACCATCACGCCACCCGCCGGACCCGAGGCGGCGGTCAACCCGCCGGTGATGGGCTGTCGCACGTCACCAATTTTGGCGATGAACAGCGGAGCTCCACCCAGCGCGACGCTGCTGTTCAGCAGGTCGAACTTCCAGACCGCGCCGTTCTGGTCGGCGGCATACACCGTGTCCGCGTACCCGTCCCTGCCCTGGATCCAGGCCGAGTTGTCGATGTTGCGACGCTTCGTGTCGATCACGACCACGTTGCCCAGTCCGTTGTAGGCCGGCGCGGTCGTTTCGCTGGCCGTGATCGTGCTCACCGAGCCCGTCGCCACGTCCACGACGAAAAGGTTCGCCTGCTGGCTCGTGCTGTTGTAGCCGTTACCGAAGATCGCCTTCCAGCTGACATTGCCAGCCGCATCACTGACCGGGACGATGACAGGCTTGCCCAGCACGTAACCGATCTTGTCAGTGACCGCCGTCGCGTTGGTTATCCGGTTGTTGATCTCCCACAGCACGCTGATCGAACTCGGATTGGTGATGTCCAGCGCGAACACGCTGCGCCCGCCCGCGCCGGACGTACCGATCGCGACCGTCTTCCAGGCGTTGCCGATGCGGACATCGGAAACGGTCACCGGTCCATCGACGAAGTAGCGGTGGTCGAACTTCTGCAGGTTCTTGTCAGCGGCGACATACGGGAAGGCCAGGTTGCCCATGTGCCCGACCGAGGTGGCCGGAACGTACGCAAACAGTTCCTCGCCACCGCCGTCACTCGTATCCGCCTGGCCGTTGAGGACATGCAGCATGCCGTCATTGGCGCCAAACAGCACCAGCGGCTTGTTGGCCGTCTTCTTGGCCGTCAGGTAGGTGCCGTACGACGTGGCCAGCGTGCCACCCAGGGACCGGTAGCCGAAGTCGTCGGTCGGCGCCACCAGCAGCGGAGTGGAATTGACGATGTCGCCGAGGATGGTCGTGCGCGTCCTCAGCACTCCTTCGTCAGTCTTGCTGCCCCGCAGGTAGGCAACAAGGCGATCCAGCGTCATGCTGCCGCTGGCCAGGGCGGTGATGCCCGCCGGTGTGCAGGCCGCGGTCTTCAGCGGGTCGGCGGTGTCGCACAACGCGTCCAGCGACAGGTTGGCTGCGGTGAAGTCCCGCACCGTCGGCACGACGCTCGAGCCGGTCGTGCCGAACTTGATGTTGCGGTTCGCCGCACCCAGGCTCGCGAGCTCCTCGCTGGCTTCCCAGGCCCGGGTGAAGGTCGCCTCGCCGGTGATCGCATTGGCTGTCACGGTCTCGGCTACCAGCTTGCCGTACCAGTCGGTGCCATTGTTGGTCGACTCGTATTGCGGCTGGACCGTCACCGAACCGGTGCCGATGCGTGCGCCGGTCACGCCAATCGTGCCGGACGGCGAGGCACCTTCGTTGAGGCCGGCCAGGATCTTGCGCATGGCCTCGGTGACCTTGTCGGGCGAAGTCGCGTTGATGAACTCGCCGCGAGAGTTCAGCGCCGCATGCCAGATGTCGTCGACGTTGGATGGATTCAGGTTGGTCGTGCCGGTCGCGCCCCAGGACGGCGGATTGGCATAGGGGTCCGCGGTGGCCGCCGCGTTCACGTCATAGACCGCACCACGGGCCCCCAGCGTGATGCCGTAGAAGTTCATGTGCAGGTTGGCGTTGCAGTCCAGACCATTGGCCACCGGCGACGTACCACATTCCTTCGGCACCGGCACCTTGCCTGCGGTCAGGTCAGACCGCAGATTGGTGATGTATCCGTACATCGCATAGTCGGCGATGGTGTCGGTCGAGGCCGTGCCACCGCCGTAGGGCGCCGGATAGGAACCGTCCACGTTGCCGACGCTCCAGTAAGAAGTAGCCGCGCCGGCAGGACTTTCATTGGTGTAGCCGTCGGTGAACAGCATGCCGGCATTCTTCTGGCACTGCAGCTTGATCGGCGCACCAGCGTCCGAGCGCATGAACTGCCTCACCAGCCGGGCCGTGGCACGCCGGGTCGGCGTGTTGCCGGAGGCATTCAGCCCGCGCATCGACACGTAGAGCGCGTCCTTGTCGGCCTGCACGGCCATGTCACGCATCACCACGTTCGGATCGTTGGCATCGCCCTGTGCCGTCGGCGGCGTATTGATCTGGAAGTAGCCGATCCGCATCTTGTTGAAATCGGAGACCGACTGGGTCATCGCTGCGATCATCGCGCGGTTGCGGTTGCCGTAGTACGTCCACCAGTTGGCGAAGTTCTGCACCGCAGTAGCGCCGCCGGAGCTGAAGTTCGAGGCGATGATGTCGTAGCGGTACATGTCGGCACCGCCCGGGCCCACACCCCTGACCAGCACGCGCTTGTCCGAGCCCGCGGCTGTGTTCCAGCCGGGCGGTGGCGCCGAATTGAGCCCCAGATATACGCGGGCCGGGTAGTAGCGGAACTGGATGCTGCAGTCGGAGGTGAGCGTCTTCTCCTGCGCGTACGTGACCCAGGCATTGGCAGTCTTGGTGGCACCTGGCGCACGATCGCAGGTTTCGTCGTTGTAGACCTGGGTTCCCGCCGGCACGACCTTGCCGTTTGGCCAGGTCTCGGTTGCGGTGAGGTAGGTGGTGAAGTTGAACGTGGTCAGCGGCGTCGCTGCACCGAAGCCTGATCCGCGTACGTCCTCCACCGCAGCGGTGGTGCTCGCATTCGCCTCAGGCGTGCCCGAGGAGGTCTGCCACGGCTTGTAGACCGTAGCCGGGTTGTAATACGCACGATTGTGTTCCGGCGAACGCAAGGCACCGTACATGTCCTGGTAGGTGCCAGACTGGTCCATGTGCTTGGATACGGCGGTACCGCCCGTGTCGCGAGGCACACCATTACTGTCGAAGAAGCTGTTGCTCGAAAAATGGCCCACGCCATCGGAGGTCCGGAACAGCGTCTCGTCCGTGCTCATCGAGCCCGAGTTGTCCACCGCCATGATGAAAGCCGGCGGGATCACGTTCGTGATGTTCATCGGCGCCTGCGCCAGCTGCGGCGCCGTGCTCTGCGCAGTCGCCAGGTACAGGCCGTAGCCGCCGGCCACGGCGACCAGCGCCACGGACACTGCGATCAGTTGGGTACGACGGGATGCCATGGCCGGCTCCTCAGGGTCGGAATATGGTGTCGACCGCCGCATTCGCGGTGGCGGCCTGGTTGGTCGCGTACACAGTCACCTGGTACACCGGGTTCGGGTCCTCGTTGACGGGGCCCGTGCCCATCGCAAGTTCCGAGTTGCCCGAAATGCAGGGCCCGATCGCACGGATGCTGACCCGGTTCACCTGCGGCACGTCGGTGGACATCTGCGCGGCCCAGTTGGTGGCATCGAAGCCGTCGTCGCAGACCTGACTGATCGGCGCCTCGCCATCCGCGCAGACCCCACTGCGGTTGACTACGCCTTCGATGTAGCATTCGCGCTGGCGCACGTCGGCCTCGGCCGTCTGGAACGCCAGGTTGACATTGAGGTAGTTGGCGGCCATGCGCTCCTGCAGGCCGGCCACCTGCATGCCGACGATGCCCAGCATCGCCATCAGGACCAGCATGACCAGGGCCACGTAGAGCGCGGCACCGCGCTGCGCCTTGTGACCGGTCCCGGGCTGCCGGGACCTGTGTCGCGGGATGTTCATGGCCTCAGTTCCCGTAGAGTCGATTGCGCAGGGCGATGGTGGTTTCGTACACCGTGCGATAACGGCGGTCGGCAGGCGGCGTCACCGTGGCGCCGAACAAGGTCAGCCTGCCCTCATCCCGCGTCGCTTGCGCCGAAGCGGCGACATCCGGGCTGGCTGCCAGCAGCGCAACCTGCACCTGGCCCACCAGTCGCCAGGCATCCTCGGTGGAGCCGACACCCGATGCCACAGCCTGCGTGGCGATGTACCCGGTGGGCTTCGCGGCGGTGCCCTTGTCCAGGCCATACCGAAGCTGCAGGTTTTCGATGCCTTCCACCAGCTCCTCGCCGGTCACACTGTTGTCCGGGTTGATGCGCGCGCGCCACAGCGAGGGTTGGCCGCCGGCACCCTGTCCGATGTAATAGACCACCGCCTCGGCGCGATACAACATCGCCGGGCCGCCCTCGGGGCTAGCCCCGTAACGGCCGAGGTCCACGGTCGCAGGCACCACCACCCGACCGGTGCCGGCATTGACGCTGCTGGCGGCAAACACGTCGGCGAACGCGCAATCTGCGATACCGAACATGCTCGGCGTCGCCACGCCGCCATCGGTCAGCACGCTCCACTTGGTGGCATCGACGTTCACTCCGGTCGCATCGATTGCCGTGATCGGAATCCCGTTGCCGCGCAGGAAACGCAGCACGACCGCGTCGGTGCCGGCGACGCGCGCGGGCGACAGGGTCACGCCGGCGGGGGATGCGTTTTCATAGCCTTGGATTGAATAGCCGAAATTCAGCGCCGCGCCCGTGAAGTGCGAGTCCAGTGCGCCTGTGGCCTGCCGGCGCGCCTGGTCGTTCACGCAACCGAAGTGCCCCGCCATGCGGATGTCGCGTTGCAGGTAGTCCAGCGCGAAACGCCCGTTTTCCTGGACGCGCGACATGCCTTCCGAGAGCTGGTAGGCGGCGCGCGACGCGCCGAACACCTGCGTCACGCCGAGGATCAGGATGGTACCGATCAACAACGCGATCATCAGTTCGATAAGCGACAGGCCTGCCGCCCGCCGGTTCGGTATCTGCTTCACAGGCGTGTCACCGTGGTGAATGTCTTGTTGCCTTCGGCGGCACTGACTGCGCCGTCCCTGTTGGCGTCGTTCCAGCGCTCGTCTCCCCAGGTGATGGCGACGGTCACCTCGCCGTCGTCGTAGGCGACGTTCGCCGTCGACCCGCCACCCAGCGCCTTGCCGAGCCGGCATTCCCAGACACCCTTGAATGCGCCCGGACCGACCGTGCCGTTCGGCGTGCAACCGGTGATCGCACCGGTGTAGTTGCCGACGTATTGTCCGACGGCGAGCCGGTTGGCCCGGATCTGGTCGAGCATGTCGTATGCCAGGTTGGTGGCCTGGGTGCGCTGGTTGGCGCTCTGTGTGAAGCGCACGCTCATGGTCTGCAACAGGGCGAAACCGAGCAGACCCACGCCCAGCACCAGCACCGCGATCATGACCTCGATGAGGCTGAAACCACGGACGCGACGCCATTCGGACGTCCTGTACATCCTTCCGTTGCTGTGTATCACGGACAGACTCCCTGGATGATCCTGGCCTGGCCGGTGCCACTGACCAGGACACAGCGCACAGGTGTATCGGTGCTGTCCGGCTTCAGGCCGAACTGCTGCGCACCGGTTTCGGTCCGCCCCTGCGTGTTGAACGAGATGCCATCCGCGTCAGCCGGCCCGGAGATGGCCATCTTTCCCTTGGCCTGCACGTATCGGACCGTGGATTTGACCAGCGCCCCCCCGACGCGGTCCTCGCGCCAGACGATCCAGCCACCCGACCAGTCGGCGTTGGCCGCACACGTGGTCCCGTCGGCACTCGGACAAACGCCTGCCCGGCCCAGGCCACGAATGGCTTCCGTACGTGCAAGCGACAGCGACGCCAGTACTTCGTTGGCGCTGGTAACCACACGGCTCGAGCGCAGGCTCTGCTGGAAGCTCGGCAAACCGATGGCCAGCAGAATGGCCACCACGGCGATGGCAACCATCAACTCGATCAACGTGAAGCCGGATTGACGGTCTGGCGACATGCGGACGTTCCCCAACGTGGCAGAGGCCAGCCTAGCCGCATCGCACGCCGGCGCAAGCGGATCGCGGATGAACGGTCGGTCTGGCGGGAGGGACGGAAGCGACCGGCCGCGCACCCATGGATGACCGGACGCGGGGACGGAATCCATCACAGACGTTTCGTGACAAGGTTCGCAGCGCGACTTCGCCACGCGGCGAAGCCTTCCATCCCGGTGTGCGACCCCTACGCGACGACCCGGTAACAGGGCCGGTACTCGCCCGCGATCTTCATCCGCCGCTGCTCGACGAACGCACGCAGCAGTCCATCCAGCGCCTGCATCATGTCCGGCGCGCCATGGATCTCGAACGGTCCATGTTCCTCGATTCGGCGCATGCCGTCCTCCTTGACGTTGCCGGCGACGATCCCGGAAAACGCGCGGCGCAGGTCGGCCGCCAGGGCCGAGGGCGGGCGGCCATGGTGCAGGTCCAGCGCGGCCATGGCTTCGTGGGTCGGCACGAAGGGGCGCTGGAACTCCAGCGGAACCTCCAGCCCCCAGTTGAAGTAGAAGGAATCCTTGTGGGCGATGCGCGCCTCGCGCACCTTGCGGATGCCGGCGGCCATCTTCTTCGACACCGCCGCCGGATCGCCGATCACGATCTCGTAGCGCGAGGTCGCTGCCTCGCCCAGGGTCAGGCGCAGGAACCGGTCGATCTGCTCGAAGTACGGCGCGGCGACGGTCGGGCCGGTCAGGATCAGCGGGAAAGGCAGGTCGGCGTTCTCCTCGCGCAGCAGGATGCCGAGCAGGTACAGGATCTCCTCCGCCGTGCCGACGCCGCCGGGGAACACGATGATGCCGTGGCCCAGGCGCACGAACGCCTCCAGTCGCTTCTCGATGTCCGGCATGATCACCAGGTGGTTGACGATCGGGTTCGGCGACTCGGCGGCGATGATGCCCGGCTCGGTGATGCCGATGTAGCGGGTGTGGCCGCGGCGCTGCTTGGCGTGGGCGATCGTCGCGCCCTTCATCGGCCCTTTCATCGCGCCCGGGCCGCAGCCGGTGCAGATGTCCAGCCCGCGCAGGCCCAGCTCGTAGCCGACCTGCTTGGTGTAGATGTATTCGTCGCGCGAGATCGAGTGCCCGCCCCAGCACACCACCAGGTTGGGATCGGACGGATGCAGGATGCGCGCGTTGCGCAGCAGGCCGAACACCGAATCGGTGATCCCGGCCGAACTGTCCAGGTCGCTCTTGCAGTCCTCGCCCAATTCGATCGCCGTCCATGCCAGGTCGCGGACCACCGCGAACAGCAGTTCGGCCACGCCGCGGATGATCTCGCCGTCGACGAAGGCCATCGCCGGCGCATTGGCCAGGTCGATGCGCACGCCACGGTCCTGCTGGGTGACCTGGATGTCGAAGTGCGGATAGAGGTCGCGTGCCGCGCGCGGATCGTCGCTGGCGCTGCCGCTGGTCAGCACCGCCAGCGCGCAACGGCGGAGCAGGTCGTGCATGCCGCCGGACGAGGCGTCGCGCAGGCGCGCCACTTCGGTCCTCGAAAGCACGTCCAGCCCGCCGCGCGGGAAGATGCGTGCGTCCTGCACGGGCAACGTGCTCGTAGCGACCACTTCGTTCATGGGTCCTGCCGAATCCTGGAAAACCGACCGCCGACTCTACCCCAGCGCCGTGGCCAAAGCACCGTGCCACCCGAAAAGAAACGGCCGGGTCGCCCCGGCCGTTCCAGAAATCCGCCTTGCCGGCCGGATCAGAAGTTGTAGCGGAAGCCCAGCTGCAGCGACCACTGCGACACGCCGGTGTTGAAGCCGTCGGCGTCGCCGTTGGCCACGGTGGGCTGGCTGACGAAGTTGTAGTTGTAGACGTACTTGCCCTGGTAGATGCCCTGCAGGGTGGCCACCGAAGCGTCGGCGTAGAAGCCGTAGTCGACGATGTGGCCCCAGTCCTTGTTGATCAGGTTGCCCACGTTCTGGATGTCCAGCCAGATCTCCGACCGGTGTCCCTTCACGAAGCCGGGCAGCTCCTGGTTGATGCGGATGTCGAAGGTGTTGACCCAGCTGGTGCGGGCCGAGTTGGCCGGCACGTAGCTGCCCGCGTAACGGGCCACTTCCGGATGGGACTTCAGCCAGTCGTAGAAGTTGGCTTCCATCGTCGGGTTGGCGGTGAACTGGCCCGAGGAGGTCAGGTTGCCGAACAGCACGTCACCCGGGCCCGACGGCACGTAGAACAGGTCGTTGTAGGTGCGGCTGTCGCCGTTGGCGTCGCCGACGAACACGTAGCTGTATGGACGACCGCTGCGGCCTTCGTACACCAGGCCAATGCGGCTCTCGTAGTCGCTGAAGAACTTGTGCTTCCAGTTCAGCGCGCCGGAAATGCGGTCGCGGATCGCATAGCGCGCGTTCTGCGACACGTCTTCGCCGGCGTTGAAGCTGTACTGGTAGGTGTAGCCGGAGCTGGCGGTCGAGCTGGTCAGCGCACCCACTTCGGTGGCGTTGGTGTAGGTGTAGCCCAGGTTCCAGGCCCAGTCGCTGCCCTCGGTCCACGGACGGCTCAGCATCAGGGTCAGCTGCTGGCTTTCGCCCTTGGTGGTGTTGTCGATCAGGTAGACGTCGCCGAAGCGGGGATCACGACCGTACTGGTTCTGCGAGGTCGACCACGCACCGGCAGCGCGCGGGTTCCAGAACAGCCTGCGGCCATCCGGGCCGAGGAAGCCCGGGCCCAGGTTCAGGCGCTGGTAGTACAGGCCGTTCTCGACCTGGGTCAGCAGCAGTTCGGCCGATGCGACGATGCCATACCACGGGGTCTCGGTATCGAACGCCAGGTTCGCCTTCCAGATCGACGGCAGCTTGAAGTCGTCGCCGGTCATGTTGACGTTGATCAGGCCCGAGGACGCGTTCGGCGGCACCGGCTGGTTGCTGCCATCCGGGCTGAACGGCAGGTTCGGGTCGAACGCGGTCCGGGTGTACTGGACGTAGTTGTAGCCGTTGTTGGCGAAGCTGTTGCCGATCCACACCTGCGGCGCATCACCCTGGAACAGGCCGACGCCACCGCGCAGCTGGGTCGGACGCTCGCTGTCGAAGGTGTAGTTGAAGCCGAAGCGCGGCTGGATCAGGAACTCGTTGCTGAGCACCTGGCTGTTGTCGTAGCCGAACACCTGGTGGGCCAGCGCGTTGTAGGTCGGCGACGGGCTCACGTCCGGACGGTCGGCGCGCACGCCGAAGGTCAGGGTCAGGTTCGGGTTGAGGTACCAGGTGTCCTGCACGAACAGGCCGATGTTGCTGTTCTCGTAGTCGGCGGCGAACGAACCCGGGCTGGTTTCGTCGCGCAGGTTGTACGTGGTCCAGCGGCCGTTGGCGAAGTTGGCCAGGGCATGGTTGCCGCCGGCACCGGCGGCGCCGGCCCAGAAGGTGTACACGCCCCAGCTCTGCGCGCTGTACAGGTTGTAGACGTCGTTGGTGCTGTAGTCGACGCCGAACTTCACGTCGTGGTCACCCAGGGTCCAGGTGCCCGCGCCGTAGTAGTTCCAGGTCTTGGTGCGCAGGAAGTTGCCCTGCGAGTTGACCTCGGTGCCGAAGTACAGCGAATCGCCGGCCACGTTCAGGCCGTTGTTGGTCTGCGCGGCGGTGCCGAAGAAGACCTGGATGCTCGGCATGTTGGTCGGCACCACGCGCTCGGCGGTGTAGTCGCGGTACGAGACCTTCATTTCGGTGCTGAAGGTGTCGCTCCAGTCGCTGAACATCTGGGCGACGTAGCTTTCCACCGACTTCTGGTGCTGGTACCAGTACGAGCTGAGCGAAACCGCGGTGCCGCTCATGCCATTGATGCGCAGCTTGCTCTGGTCGAGGTTGCTGTAACGGAAGCTCAGGCGGTGGTTTTCGTTGATGTTCCAGTCGAGCTTCAGCGCGTACTCTTCGAGGTCGGTGTCGCCATTGCTCTCCAGCGTGCCCGGGTCGACGCCCCAGACGCTGTTGGCCAGGCTCTGCGCCAGGGCGACGTCGGCCTGGGTGATCGTGGCGTTGGTCTTGCCCAGCGCGCTGCCGCTCAGGTCGGCGCCCGGCGCGGACTGCTTGAACTTCTCGTAGTTGGCGAAGAAGTACAGCTTGTCCTTGACCAGCGGGCCGCCGAAGGTGGCGCCGTAGGTCTCTTCCTTGTTGAAGCCGTTGAACGGAGTGCCGTCCGGGTTGTCACCGAACCAGTCGCCGTCGCGGTAGGTGCCGTACAGCGAGCCGTGGAATTCGTTGGTGCCGGACTTGGTCACCGCGTTGACGTTGGCACCGGCGGCGCCGGCGATGGTCACGTCGTAGTTCGACAGGTTGATGTCGATCGCCTCGATGGCCTCCATGGACACCGGCTGGCGCCGGGTGGTCATGTTGTTGCCTTCCAGGCCGAAGGTGTCGCTGGCCGAAACGCCGTCGATGCTGATGGCGTTGTAGCGCGGGTTCTGGCCGCCGGCCGAAATGGTGCCCGAGGCGCGGTCGACGAACGCCACGCGCGGGTCGAGGCGCATGTAGTCCTGGATGTTGCCGTTGATCGACGGCAGGGCCTCGATCACCTGGCGGCTCACGCTGGTGCCGGCACCCATCTTGGTGGCGCTGAACACTTCCGAGCCGCCGGAGATGCCGGTGACCTGCACCGCACCCAGGGTGGTGACGTCACCGGCCAGCGCCGCGTTCACCGTGTTGACCTGGTTCAGGGCCAGGAAGACGTTGTCTTCGGTCTTGGTGCCCTCGCCGGGCTTGTTGATGGTGATGGTGTACGGGCCGCCGACGCGCAGGCCGCGCGAGGTCCAGCGGCCGGCAGCGTCCGTCGTGGCCCGGCTGACCGTGCCCGATTCGACGTGGGTGATGGTCACTTCGGCACCGGCGACCGGCTGGCCACCGTTGTCCGTCACCAGACCGCCGACACCGGCGGAGGTGCTCTGGGCGAAAGCGGGGGCTGCGGCAAGCGCGGCGACCAGACCCAGAGTGAGTTTGGACATCCGGAGTCGACGGGATTCAGTCATTTTGGAGAGGCCTCAATGGTAGTGGCGTTCAGGCGAGGGCCCGAGGGCGGGACGGCGTAAGGGCATTCCTGTGACCTGATCACAGGAGTTAACACCAGATTAACATGCTAGGTTGCAGGTGTGACGGCCGCGTGACAAAAAATACTGCAGCGCAACAACACGGCGGCATGCGGTCGTCAGGCGCGAGGAGGCGCGGCAGGCAGGACCCCGGCCCGCCCGAGGCTCAGCCGGCGGACGGCAGTCCCAGGTACGTGGCCAGCCCGTCCAGCAGCATCTGCACCGAGATGGCGACCAGCAGCATGCCCATCAGCCGTTCCACCGCGGCCAGCGCGCGCCGGCCGAGCAACCGGTAGAGGAAGGGCGCGGCCAGCAGGATCGCGGCGGTGCCGACCCAGGCCAGCATCAGGGCCAGGCTCCACTCGCCCAGCCGCTCCGGCTCCTTGCTGCCCAGCAGCATCACCGCGGCCATGCCCGAGGGCCCGGCGACCAGCGGGATGGCCAGGGGCACGATGAACGGCTCACCGTCCGGGATCTCCCCCATCAGCCCTTCCGGCCGCGGGAAGATCATGCGGATACCGATCAGGAACAGGACGATGCCGCCGGCGATCGAGACCGACTCCTGGCGCAGGTGCATCAGGTCCAGCACGAACTTGCCGCACCACAGGAACAGCATCAGCACGGCCAGGGCGATCAGCAGCTCGCGGACCAGCACGACACGCTGGCGCCTGGCCGGCAGCGGCCTGAGCACGCTGAGGAACACCGGGACGTTGCCCAGTGGATCCAGGATCAGGAACAGCAGCAGCGCCGCGGACAGGACGGTCATGCCGCCGCACTCCCGGCCGCATCCCAGACCTTACCGCGCCATGCACCACCGGCCTGCGACAGCAAGGTCACGCAGGCGCCGGCATAGGCCTGCGGGTCGCGCAGGCTTTCGTCGAGGTCGTCGGCGTAGGCGCGCGCGCGCAGCGGCGTACGCATCGGCCCGGGCTGCAGGCCGGAGACCCGCACGGCGGTGCCGGCCAGTTCGGCATCGAGCATCCCGATCAGCGCACGCAGCCCGTGCTGGGCCACGCCGTAGCCGCCCCAGTAGGCCTGGCCGACGCGGGCCGGGTCGTCCACGGCCAGCACCACGGCCGCATCCGGCGCCTGACGCAGCAGCGGCAGGCAGGCCTGGACCAGCCACCACGGCGCGGTCAGGTTGACGTGGATCGCGCGGGCGAAGGCCGCCGGATCGAGGTGCTCCAGGGGAGTCAGGCCGCGGAATTCGGCCGCGCAATGCAGCACGCCGTCGAGCCGGCCCAGTTCGGCCTGCACGCGGTCGACCAGTTCGGCGTAGTCGTCCGGGCCGGCCCCTTCCAGGTCCAGCGGGTACAGCAGCGGCTCCGGGCCGGCCTGCGCGACCGCGTCATAGACCCGGTTGAGCTTGGGCAGCCGGCGACCGAGCAGGACCAGGGTCGCGCCGGCGGCAGCGCAGGCTTCGGCAGCGACCGCGCCGAGGCCACCATGGGCGCCGCTGAGCAGAATCACCCGGCCGGCCAGCGGCTGCGGGGCGGCGCTAGGCAGTTCGAACAGGCTCACTGCGACTGCGCTTCGCTGACCATGCGCTGCAGCTCGCCGGATTCCAGCAGCTCCAGGGTGATGTCGCAGCCGCCGATCAGTTCGCCGTGCAGGAACAGCTGCGGGAAGGTCGGCCAGTTGGAATAGCGCGGCAGGTTGGCGCGCACTTCGGGCTGCTCGAGCACGTTGACGGTGTGCAGGTTCTCGGCGCCCGCCGCCTGCAAGGCCTGGATCGCGCGCGCGGAAAACCCGCACATCGGATAGGCCGGCGTTCCTTTCATGAACAGCACGACCGGATGGCTCTCGACCTCGGCCTGGATGCGCTCCATCACCGCCATTGCGACTCTCCTGGACGCCGGGGAACGGCCCCGCCGTCGGCTAAACTGAAGCCGCAATTGTAATCCCTGGCGCCGCCGCGCCGATGCCGACACCCCCTGCCGAGGACGCATGCCGATCGAACTGCCCGCCCTGCCCTACGCCCGTGGCGCGCTGGAGCCGCATATTTCCGCCGCGACGCTGGACCTGCACCATGGCGGGCACCATCGGGCCTACGTCGACGAAACCAACCGGCTGCTGGCGGGCAGTGGCCTCGAGGACGCGCCGCTGGAGGAGATCGTCCGCCGCGCCCGTGGCCGGCTGGCCGAGCAGGCAGCGCAGGCCTGGAACCACGGCTTCTACTGGAACTGTCTGTCACCCCGTGGCGGCGGCGAGCCGGACGGCCGCTTGGGCGAGCTGCTGTCCCGCCAGTACGGCGACTTCGCCCGGTTCCGCGACGAGTTCACCCGGATGGCGCTGGGCCTGTTCGGCTCGGGCTGGGTCTGGCTGGTGCAGCGGCCGGATGGCAGCCCGGGGATCGTCACCACCCGCGGCGCGGGCACCCCGCTGGCCGGCGCCGATACGCCGCTGCTGGCCTGCGACGTCTGGGAACACGCCTACTACCTGGACCGCCAGAACGCGCGGGCGGCCTATCTGGAAACGTTCTGGAAAGTGGCGGACTGGAACGCGGTGGCGGCGCGGCTGCGCTGACCAGCGCCCGCGCGCCGGTCAGCCGGCGCGCAGCACCGCCACCGGCGGCGCGACCTGGGCCTGCCGGCCCAGTGCCTGCCCGACCCGCTCGAGCGCCGCGGCCAATGCCTGCGGTTCGTCGGCACGCAGGGTGGCATGGCCGACCTTGCGCCCCTCGCGCGGTTCCTTGCCGTAGTCGTGCCAGTGCCCGCCGGCCTCGGCCAGTACCGGGCCGGCCTCGGGCATCGCGCCGATCCAGTTGAGCATGCACGCGTGGCCGCGCATCGCCGGCGCGCCCAGCGGCAGGCCGAGCACCGCGCGCAGGTGGTTCTGGAACTGCGAAGCCTCGGCGCCCTCGATCGTCCAGTGGCCGGAGTTGTGCACGCGCGGCGCCAGCTCGTTGGCCAGCAGCTGGCCGTCGCGGCAGAACAGCTCGAGCGCGAACACGCCGACGTAGTCCATCCGCTCGGCCAGGCGCCGCGCATAAGCGGTGGCGGTGTCCGCCAGCGCCGCGTCGACCTTCGCCGGCGCCAGGCTGGCCGACAGCACGCCGTCGACGTGCCAGTTCTCGGTCAGCGGCCAGGTGCGGAACTCGCCATCGCGACCACGCACGGCGACCACGCTCAGCTCGCGCTCGAACGGCACGAAGGCCTCGACGATCAGCCCGACCGTGGCCGCCTGCGCGCCCAGCGCCGCCCAGGCCGCGTCGGCATCGGCCAGCGTGCGGATCCGGAACTGGCCCTTGCCGTCGTAGCCCAGCCGCCGGGTCTTGAGGATGCAGGGCACGCCGACCGTGGCCAGCGCGCCGTCCAGCTCGGCGCGGGTCGCGACCGCGGCGAACTCGGGTACCGGGATGCCCAGCTCGCGGAACAGGGTCTTCTCGGCCAGCCGGTCCTGGGCCACTGCCAACGCGCGCGGATTGGGAAACACAGGCACGCGTGCGGACAGCCACTCGGCGCTTTCGGCCGGCACGTTCTCGAAATCGAAGGTCGCCACGTCGACTTTGCTGGCGAACTCCGCCAGCGCGGCCTCGTCGCGGTAGTCACCGACCAGCAGCGGCGCGAACTGGCCGGCGCAGGCGTCGGCGACGGTGTCCATGACCAGGAAGCGCAGGCCCAGCGGCGCCCCGGAAAGGGCGAGCATGCGGGCCAGCTGCCCGCCTCCGAGGATACCGACGGTAGTCATTGCCGCGGATCGTCGTGGGCGATGACGTCGTCGGTCTGCCGCTGGCGGAACTCGGCCAGCGCGCGGGCGATGCCGGGATGGTCGGGGGCCAGCAGCGCGGCGGCGAACAGGCCGGCGTTGGCCGCGCCGGCATTGCCGATGGCGAAGGTCGCCACCGGGATGCCGGCCGGCATCTGCACGATCGACAGCAGCGAATCCATGCCGTTGAGCGCCTTGCTCTGCACCGGCACGCCCAACACCGGCACGGCGGTCTTGGAGGCGAGCATGCCCGGCAGGTGCGCCGCGCCGCCGGCGCCGGCGATGATCGCGCGCAGGCCACGCGCCTGCGCGGTGGCGGCGTATTCGAACAGTACGTCCGGGGTACGGTGCGCGGATACCACCTTGACCTCGTGCGGAACGCCCAGCGCATCGAGCTTCTGCGCAGCGTGCTGCATGGTCTCCCAGTCGGAGCGCGATCCCATGACGAGGCCGACCAGGGGCGTCGTCGCTGGAGTGTGGAGCTGGGCTGACATGGCCGTCCTCGGTGACAAGGCCGTATTCTAGCCGCCTTCCCCACCGACCGCCCCGCCCCATGGACCGCAAGCTGCTCGACCTGCTGTGCTCGCCCGACACCCGCCAGCCGCTGGCGCTGCTGGAGGCGCGCGGCCTGGAGGCCCTGAACCGCGCGATCGCCGCCGGCCAGGTGCTTCGTGGCGACGGCAGCGCGCAGACCGCGCCGCTGCGCGAGGCGCTGGTCACCCGCGACCGCAAGCAGGTATTCCGCGTCGACGACGGCATCCCGGTGCTGCTGGTCGAGGAAGCGCTGGCCACCGTCCAGGTGGCCGATTTCCCGACGGCCTGAGCCGGGGCATGCCGGTACTCGCGCCCCCGCCCGAGGCGGTCGTCCTGGCCAACGTGCGACGCGCGCTGGAGGAGGACCTCGGCAGTGGCGACGTCACCGCCGCGCTGTTGCCCGACGTCCCCGAGCGCGCCTACCTGCTGTGCAAGGAAGAAGCGGTCATTGCCGGTCGTCCGTGGTTCGACGCCTGCCATCGCGCGCTCGACCCGCAGGTGCGGATCGACTGGCAGGTCGCGGAAGGCGACCACGTGCGCGCCGGCACCGTGCTGGCCCTGCTCGAGGGCCGCAGCCGCGCCCTGGTCAGCGCCGAGCGGACCTCGCTCAACTTCCTGCAGACCCTGTCCGGCACCGCCACGGCGACCGCCGCCCATGTCGAGGCCGTGCGCGGCACCGGCGCGGTGATCCTGGACACGCGCAAGACCCTGCCCGGCCTGCGCCTGGCGCAGAAATACGCCGTGCGCGCCGGCGGCGGCGCCAACCACCGCATCGGCCTGTACGACACGGTGATGCTCAAGGAAAACCACATCCGGGTGGCCGGCTCGGTCGCGGGCGCGATCGCGATGGCCCGTGCCGCCCAGCCGGCACTGCCGCTGGTGGTCGAAGTCGAAACGCTCGACCAGCTGCGCGAGGCCCTGGCCGCCGGCTGCGACCGCGTACTGGTCGATGATTTCAGCGCGGGCGAACGACGCGAAGCGGTGCGGATCGCACGATCGGCGCCGTTCGATGGCCGCATCCCGCTCGAGGTATCCGGCAGCGTGGACCTGGCGGGCCTGCGCGCGATCGCCGAGGACGGCGTGGACTTCATCTCCATCGGCGCACTGACCAAGCACGTCCATGCCATCGACCTGTCGCTGAAGCTCGGGCCGGCACCAGCCTAGCGACGCGCACGCCGGCCACGCGGACGTCGCCTGGCGTCGCGGGAGACGCACGGGTGCACGCGATGCAGGTGTCCCTGCGCCGGCGTGCCTCGCGTTCTCCACGGTCAACGCCGGCATGATCACGGTTCGTCCACCACAGGTGGCTAAGCTCGATCCGGCACCGCGGAAAGGACTCGTCATGCGCAGGCTCCACGCACTCGCCCTGCTCGCCCTCGCGGCATCCGCGGCGGGAACTGCGCACGCGGCGCAGGGCGGCGTTGAAGTCTGCGACCTGCCGCCGCGCTTCGGCATCGAGGCCACCGCCGCGGCCATCATCCGCATCGCCTGCGATGAGCACCGGCTGTGGACCCGTCCCTTCATCGAGGCCGACGGACGCGTGGCCTGGCTCGGCGTTACCGAAGGAGAACGCATCGCCCTGGCCGACGACTACACGCCGGCCTGGCAACGGGTCGCGAAGTACTGGCGCGAAAGCGGCACCCTGTCGGCGATGGGATCCACCGCCGGCGCTGCCAGTTGCCTGTACCCGGGCACCACGCGCGAGGCCGTCAGCGACTGCCGCGCCTTCATCATCGACAACCCGTGGTCGGCGGCCTTCGTGTCCTGGGTGATGATGCGGGCGCCACTGCCCGAGTTCTTCCGCTCGCCGCGGCACATGGACTACATCGCACGTGCCTGGCGCAATCCCGAGCTCAGCCCCTACCTGTACATGGATCCGTTCACGGGGCGGCCAGTACCGGGCGACCTGCTGTGCTTCCTGCGCGCCGACGACCAGGGGCGCGGCACCGCCGGACTTCGGGCGGGGCTGTCCGGCAATGGTCCGCTGCCGGCGTATTCGCACTGCGACATCGTCGTCGCGGCCAACGTCGGCGGCGACCGCACGCTGTACCTGGTCGGCGGCAATGTGCTCAACACGGTGATGATGCGCAAGCTGCCGCTGGACGCGTCCGGGCGGCTGCTGCCCGGACCGCTGCAGGCGGCAGCCGAGGACGCGCTGCGCGGCGAGAGTCGCGTCGCCGGCCGCCCCGTCACCGGCACCGCGGCCGCGCCGCCGGCCGCAGGGGCGGTGACCATGGGGGGCACCTCCACCACGAGCGCGCCGGTCAGCGACGAGGTGGTTCCCCCGGCCTGCCGTCCGGGCAATCCTTCGGCGTGCAGCTTCAATCGCCGCGACTGGGTGGCCCTGCTCAAGCTGAAGCCGCAGGCGCAGTTGCGCGGCGGCTACCCGCCGCCGGCGCCATTCCGCCCGATACCGGCGGGCACCGGCACGCGACCGGCGCCGGCGCCCGCGCAAGGCGTGGCCATTCCGCCAGCTGGCGCTCCCGCTGCCGCCCCTGCGGTGCGGCCGCCAGCCACGCCCGCCTCATCCCCGCCCCGGCAGGCGATGCCCTCGCCCGCCGCGGCGCCTGCTGCGCAGGAACCGCCGCCGCCCCCGGCCGGCGGCTGAAACCGCGTACGTGCCGCTGCGGATCGTGGAGCATCGCCGCTTCCGTTAAAGTCGCGGACATGCCCAGCCTAATCCTGCTCATGATCGTCGGCGCCGCCGCAGTCGCCTGGTGGAACGCCGCGCGCGCGGCCGCGGAACGCGCCGAATCGCTCGGCCGCGATGCCTGCGCTGCGGCGGATGTGCAGTGGCTGGACCAGAGCGTGCATGCCACCGGCGTGCGCCTGTACAGGCGCGAGGACGGCTGGCTGGGTCTGGAACGCACGTTCCGCTTCGACTATTCGGAAGATGGCGTCGAGCGCCATGGAGGCCGGCTGGTGCTGCGCGGCGACCGCCTGGTGTCGTTCGTCGGCCCTTCGTCCGGCGCGCACGTGATCCCGTTCGATCGCGCGCGCAGGAATTGACCGGCTACTTCACCACGCGCAGGTGCGGGCGCTTGCCGGGCGTGGGATCCGCTGGACCCTCGGGCGGCGTGTCGTGGTCGTCGCCGTCATGGGCTTCGTCACCGGCATAGGACGCGTGCGCGCTGCCCGCGCCTTCCTCGGGCAGCACCATGCCCTGCCCGGTCTCGCGCGCATACACCGCCAGCACCGCGCCGACCGGCACGTTCACCGGCTGGCTGACGCCGCCGAAGCGCGCGGTGAAGCCGATCCACTCGTTGTCCATCTGCAGCCCGACCACGGCGCGGTCGGCGATGTTGAGCACCACTTTGCCTTCGCGCACCGCGCCCGGCGGAACGCGCACGCCGGCTACGCCCGCATCCACCAGGATGTGCGGAGTCATGCCGTTGTCGTTGATCCATTCGGTCAGCGCCCGCAACAGGTACGGACGGTAGCTGGTCATGCGTGGTGCGTCATCGCTCATGGCGTGCAGTCTACGCCGCCGCGCGGGATATTGCCGCGGCGCGGGGCCGCGGCCGCCGGTCAGACCGGCATTTCGCGCAGCTTCTTTTCCTGGTCGGTGAGGCTGCGGAGGAAACCGGGATTGCGGAAGATCCGGTTGCCGTAGTCCTCGATCGGCTTGCCGTCCTTCGGCAGCGGCACGTCCAGCGCCTGCAGGCGCCAGATGATCGGCGCCATCGCGCAGTCGGCCAGGCTCATCTCGGGATTGAGGAAGAACTTGCTGGCGCGGAACAGCGGCAGCGACTCGGTCAGCAGTTCCTTCAGGCGCTTGCGGCCGGCTTCGGCCTGCTGCTTGTTGCCCAGCTGGATCGCCTGCACCTGCGGCACCCAGTCGTGCTCGATCCGCAACATGGCAAGGCGCAGCCGCGCCCGCGACAGCGGGTCGACCGGCATCAGCGGCGGGTGCGGGTAACGCTCGTCCAGGTACTCGCTGACCACCGAGGCCGCGTACAGCACCAGCTCGCGCTCGACCAGGGTCGGCACCGAGTGGTACGGATTGAGGTGGATCAGGTCCTCCGGCGGGTTCTGCGCATCCACCGGGACCAGGTCGTAGGTCACACCCTTGGCCGCCAGGACCAGGCGCACCCGATGACAAAGCACGTCATCGACAGAGGAGAACAACGTCAGGGTATTGCGCATGCGCACGCTCGCTGCCATCTAGGCCCTCCGACGACCGGGCTCCGCCGGCCGTACCCGCGCTGCCAGGCCCCTCGCCGGCAGTCGCCATATCCCCCGAGTGTGCCGGTGAGCGCCCAAAAAGCGCAAGGCCGGGAAGATCCCGGCCCCGGCATCACCTGCAGGCGCGCTCCCGAGGGAGCGCACCAGGCATCAGTGCACGTCCGACCAGTACTCCTGCTTGAGCAGGTAGCCGAGGAAGGTCAGTGCCACCAGGAACAGGATCACCCACACGCCGAGCGCCTGGCGCTTGAGTGCGGCCGGCTCGCCGGCGTACTCGAGGAAGTTGGCGATGTCGCGCACGGTCTGGTCGAATTCCTCGGCCGACTGCCGGCCCGGCGTGGTGACCAGCAGACGCTCCGGATGGCGGGTGCCGGTCTCGTCGGGCTCGCCGAACTCGGCGTGCTGGACGCCCTGCAGCTCCCACAGCGGGTTGGGCATGGAGGCGTTCGGGAACAGCTGGTTGTTCCAGCCCAGCGGACGCGACTCGTCCAGGTAGAACGACTTGAGGTAGGTATAGATCCAGTTGCTGCCACGCACGCGGCCGGCCAGGCTCAGGTCCGGCGGCATCTTGCCGAACCAGGCGGTGCCGTCGGCGTTGCGCATGGTCACCTGGATCTGCTCGCCGAACTTGGCGCCGGTGAAGTTGAGGTTGGACATCACCTCTTCTTCGGTCAGCCCCAGGTCCTCGGCCATGCGCGAGTAACGCAGGAACTTGAGCGAGTGGCAGCCCGAGCAGTAGTTCATGTACAGCTTGGCACCGCGCTGCAGCGAGGCACGGTCGGACAGGTCATTGCCGGCCTGCAGCAGGTTGCCGCCCTCGGAGGCGAGCACCGCAGCTGAAAACAGGAGTCCGGCAGCGGCCGAGGCCAGCAGGGCAATCCACTTCTTAGTCATGCGTCGTCACCCGTTCCGGCACCGGCTTGGTCTTGTCCCATTTGGTCCACAGCGGCATGGTCAGGAAGAAAAGGAAGTAATAGGCGGTCAGGAAGCGGCCGATGATCGTCTCCACCGGGTCGGTGCCGGGGCCGGCGCCGATCTTGCCCAGGTAGACGAAGGTGAAGGCGAACGCCAGCAGCAGCGCCCAGGAGAGCTTGCCGCGGTAGCGGTACGACTTGGCCTTGGCGCGGTCCAGCCACGGCAGCGCGAACAGGATCGCGATCGCGCCGAACATCACCATCACGCCGCCGAGCTTGTTCGGCACCACCCGCAACATCGCGTAGAACGGGGTGTAGTACCACACCGGCTTGATGTGCGCCGGCGTCACCAGGCGGTTGGCCTCGGTGAAGTTGTCATGCTCGAGGAACCAGCCGCCGAACGCCGGGGCGAAGAAGATGATGAAGGCGGCGATGACCAGCATCGCGAACACGTAGAAGGTGTCCTTCACCGTGTAGTACGGGTGGAACGGCACGCCGTCGGCGGGGGCGGTCGGCGACCAGCGGTTGCCCTTCGGCCCCTTCTTGATCTCGACGCCATCCGGGTTGTTCGAGCCGACCTCGTGCAGCGCGCCCAGGTGCAGCACGACCAGCAGCAGCAGGACCAGCGGCAGTGCGACCACGTGCAGGGCGAAGAAGCGGCCCAGGGTCGCGTCGGACGGCAGGTAGTCGCCCATGATCCACTCGGTCAGGCCGCCGCCGATCACCGGGATCGCGCCGAACAGCGAGATGATCACCTTGGCACCCCAGAACGACATCTGGCCCCATGGCAGCACGTAGCCCATGAAGGCTTCGGCCATCAGCACCAGGTAGATCAGCATGCCGAGGATCCACACCAGCTCGCGCGGCTTCTGGTAGGAGCCGTACATCAGGCCGCGGAACATGTGCAGGTAGACGACGATGAAGAACATCGACGCGCCGGTGCTGTGCATGTAGCGGATCAGCCAGCCCCACTCCACGTCGCGCATGATGTACTCGACCGAGGCGAAGGCTTCCGCCGCGCTCGGCTTGTAGTGCATCGTCAGGAAGATGCCGGTCACGATCTGGTTGACCAGCACCACCATCGACAGCACGCCGAAGATGTACCAGATGTTGAAGTTCTTCGGCGCGTAGTACTCGGACATGTGCTTCCGGTACATCGGCGCCAGCGCCGGGGCGCGTGCATTGACCCAGTCCATCACGCCGGTGGCGGTGCGGGTGAAGATGTTCGCCATCGCTTACGCCCCCTGCGGATCGACGCCCACGACAATCGTGTTGTCGTCGGCGTAATGGTGCGGCGGCACGACCAGGTTGGTCGGTGCCGGCACGCCCTGGAACACGCGCCCGGCCATGTCGAAGCGCGACTTGTGGCACGGGCAGAAGTAGCCACCCTTCCACTCCGGGTCGAACGGCTCGGGGCGGATCTCGGCGACCATCTCCGGCGAGCAGCCGAGGTGGGTGCACAGGCCGACCAGGACCGAGATCTCCGGCTTGAGCGAACGCAGCTCCGGGTTGGCCTTGAGCACGTAGGCCGGCTGCTGGTCGGCGTTCTTGGACTCCGGATCGCGCAGGCGGCCATCCAGGGTCGGCAACGCCTCGAGCACGGCCTTGGAACGCTTGACGATCCAGATCGGCTGGCCGCGCCATTCCAGGATCAGGCGCTGGCCTTCCTGCAGGGCGCTGATGTCGGCGGTCACCGGTGCGCCGGCGAGCCTGGCCCGGGCGCTGGGGTTCCACGACTTGATGAACGGTACTGCGGCGAAACCGGCTCCGACGGCACCCACCACCACGGTGGACGCGGTCAGGAACCGGCGTCGGCCCGTGTTCACGGGCTTTTGGACCTCATCGTTGGCCATCCGGCACTCCGAAAAATCTTTCTACTGGTAGCGTTGGCTGCCTGCGACACGTGCCCCGTGATCACAGCACGGTCCGGTCGCAAAAGACGGCGAAGTGTAACGGATGCCTTAACGGGCCGACAATGGCGATCCATGCCGAAGCCGGTGTCAGCGTGCCGCCTGCACGCCGCGGTAGCGTTCGGCGAGCACGCCGACCCGCTGCACGTAGCGCTGGGTCTCGCTGTACGGCGGCACCCCCCGGTAGCGATCCACCGCGCCCTCGCCGGCGTTGTAACCGGCAGCGGCCAGGGTCAGGTCGCCGTTGTAGCGACGCAGCAGCCAGGACAGGTACTGGACCCCGCCGCGTATGTTCTGGTTCGCGTCATAGCTGTCGGCCACGCCGAACCTGCGCGCGGTCGGCGGCATCAGCTGCATCAGCCCCTGCGCGCCGGCGCGCGACAGCGCCAGCGGGTTGAACGCGGATTCGGCATGGATGATCGCCCGCACGATCGCCTCCTCGACCCCGAACTCGCGTGCTGCTGCCGCGATCTCGGCCTGGTAGGCGCTGGTGTTCAGGCGCACGGTCGCGAAGCTGACCCCGGGGTTGACCGCGCAGGCATAGCAGGTCTCGATGTAGCTGTAGGCGATGGTGCGCAGCTGGCTGGCCCCGGCACCGCGCCCCGGCGGCCGGCTGCTGAAGTGGCGCACGCCATCCTTCATGTAGGAGTAGACCTGGCCACTGACCCGGCGTTGCGGCGCGGCGGTGCGGACCGGCGGCAGCGGCGCGGGCACGATCGCATCGGACCGGTTGCTGGCTGGGATCAGCGCCGGCGCAGGCGTCGAAACGGCCACCGCGGCCGGGACCGGCGCGGGCACCTGGGCGGCCCGGCGCGCGCGGGTCACGCCCCGGTCCGGGGTGTAGTGGCTGAAGACCTTGCACTGGGCGCCGGCGATACGCTGGCTGACATAGCTGGCGACGCCATCCGCGCCGACGCAGCGGTACAGCGTGCCTGCACTGGCCGGCATGGCGACCAGCGCGAGCAGCAGCGCGCCCGCTTTCCCCAGCATCCCCTTCATGGCGCGGAGTATCCCGGCTTCCCCCGTCATTGCCAAGCCATTGTCCGACAAGCGGAAAAACGTGGCCGGCGTCGCGGATCGGCCGCCGGCCGCTTCGTGGACGGCTACAATGCGCACCCCTGCCCGCCTGGACTAACCGCCATGACCGGGATGAACGCCACGCCGGACATCCATCCGGACGCCGCCATCGCGCCCACCACCCCGATTGCCCCCGCCCTGGTTCCGCTGCCGGGGGCCACCCCGCGCGCCATCCCCGGCGGAGCGAGGGGCAAGCTCTATATAAAGACCCACGGCTGCCAGATGAACGAGTACGACTCGGCCAAGATGGCCGACGTGCTGGCCGAGCACGAGGGCCTGGAGCTGACCGACGACCCCGAACAGGCCGACGTCGTCCTGGTCAACACCTGCTCGATCCGCGAAAAGGCGCAGGAGAAGGTGTTCAGCCAGCTCGGCCGCTGGAAGGCGCTGAAGGGCCGCGGCCGCGAGGTGATCATCGGCGTTGGCGGCTGCGTGGCATCCCAGGAAGGCGAGGCGATCGTCAAGCGTGCGCCGTACGTGGACCTGGTGTTCGGCCCGCAGACCCTGCACCGCCTGCCCGAGCTGATCCGCGCCCGCCGCGAACAGAACCGGCCGCAGGTCGACATCAGCTTCCCGGAGATCGAGAAGTTCGACCGCCTGCCCGAGCCGCGCGCCGAAGGGCCGAGCGCGTTCGTCTCGATCATGGAAGGCTGCTCGAAGTACTGCTCGTTCTGCGTGGTGCCCTACACCCGCGGCACCGAGGTCAGCCGCCCGTTCGAGGACGTGCTGGTCGAAGTGGCGCAGCTGGCCGCGCAGGGCGTGCGCGAGATCAACCTGCTCGGGCAGAACGTCAACGCCTACCGCGGCCCCCTGGACGGCACCGACGAAGTGGCGGACCTGGGCCTGCTGATCCGCACCATCGCCCAGATCGAGGGCGTGGGCCGGATCCGCTTCACCACCTCGCACCCGCTTGAGTTCTCCGACTCGCTGGTCGAGGCCTATCGCGACGTGCCGCAGCTGGCCAACTACCTGCACCTGCCAGTCCAGGCCGGCAGCGACCGCGTGCTCAGCGCGATGAAGCGCGGCTACACCGCGCTGGAGTTCAAGCAGAAGATCCGCAAGCTGCGCGCGGTGCGCCCGGACATCTCCATCTCCTCGGACTTCATCGTCGGCTTCCCCGGCGAGACCGATGCCGACTTCGACAAGACCATGAAGCTGATCGAGGACGTCGGCTTCGACCAGAGCTTCTCGTTCATCTATTCGCGCCGCCCCGGCACGCCAGCCGCCGACCTCGAGGACGACACGCCCGAGTCGGTCAAGCACGCGCGCCTTGAACGGCTGCAGCAGCACATCAACACGCACGCCGCCGGCATCTCGCAGGCGATGGTCGGCACCGTGCAGACGGTGCTGGTCGAAGGCCCGTCGAAGAAGGACCCCAACGAGCTGACCGGCAAGACCGAGAACATGCGCTCGGTGAACTTCGCCGGTTCGCCGCGACTGGTCGGCCAGTTCGTCGACGTGGTGATCACCGAGGCGTTGACCAACTCGCTGCGCGGGCGGGTGGCCATCGGCGGCAACGACGCGGACTGACCGCTCGCCACCTTTCAGCGCAGCGTGGTGAGCCAGCGCTCGCCACGCGCATCGACCTGCAGCACCCGCGAGTCGGGCAGCCGTCGCGCCCGACCGCCTTCCAGCAGCTTCCGCAGCAGCGCGGCGCCGAGCGCGCCGGCCAGGTGGTCGCGCCGCTCGCTCCAGTCCAGGCAGGCCCTGCACAGTGGCCGCCGGGCTGAGCGCATTACCTCCAGATCGAAGCCGGCCTGCCGGCACCAGGCCTCGCCGGTGGCGGTCAGCTCCAACCCGTCCGCGCCGGCCAGGTGGCCGTGCTCCCGCATCGCCTGCAGCCAGGCCACCGCCAGCTCGCCGGCAAGGTGGTCGTAGCACACCCGCGCGCGGCGCAATCCAGGGTCGGCAGGACCGGCCCGACGCACCGGCCGGTCGGGCACGGCGCCCATCAGTGCCTCGATGGCGCGGGCGACTTCGGGCCCGGCCAGGCGGAAATAGCGGTGCCTGCCCTGCTGCGCGACTTCCACCAGGCCCGCCTTGAGCAGTCGCGACAGGTGGCTGCTCGCAGTCGAAGGCGACACGCCGCCGTCGAGGGCCAGTTCGCCCGCCGTGCGCGCCTGCCCTGCCATCAGCATGACCAGCATCCGGCTGCGCGCCGGATCGCCCAGCAGGGCGGCGACATGTGCGAGTTCGTGCGGCCCGGACATGTTTCGATCCTAGTCGAAGCATGCCCTCGCCACGAGTGCCAGCCTGTGCATGGCCTCCACGACCGGTACCCGGCATGCATTCCGCTCCGCTCCGCCACTACCGCGCACGCGTGCACTGGACCGGCAGCACGGGCGAAGGCACGTCCCGTTACGACGCCTATTCGCGCGCTCACCGCATCCACGTCGACGGCAAACCATCGCTGGCGGGCAGCGCTGACCCGGCCTTCCGCGGCGACGCGACCCTGCACAATCCCGAAGACCTGTTCCTGGCCTCGGTGGCGGCGTGCCACATGCTGTTCTACCTGGCCCTGTGCGCACGCGAAGGACTGCGCGTGCTCGCCTACGAGGACGCCGCCGAAGGCGTGCTGGACGCGGACACGAACGGCCACGGGCGTTTCCGCGAAATCCAGCTGCGCCCGCGCGTGACCCTCGCCGCCGATGCGGATCCCGTGCGCGCCGTGGCACTGCACCAGGCCGCCCATGCGCGCTGCTTCATCGCCAATTCCTGCAGCGTGCCGGTGCGTTGCGATCCGGTCGTCGAGCCCATGGACGCAGGAGCCCGCGCATGAAGGACGTGGAGGTCGTGCTGGCGGATCGCCCCGGAGAACTGGCACGCATGGCCGCTGCGCTCGGCGCGGCCGGGATCAGCATCGAAGGCGGTGGCGTGTGGAGCATCGATGGCCGCGCCGTGGCGCACTTCCTGTTCGATGGCCCGGCACCGGTGTCACGCGTGCTGGCCGCCCAGGGCATGGAGGTGGTCGCCGAGCGCGAGGTCGTCGTCCTGCGCCTGGACCAGGCCCGTCCAGGCCAGCTTGGCGCAGCGGCCGGTGCGATGGCCGCGGCCGGCGTGAACATCCTCGCCCAGTACAGCGACCACGATCACCGGCTGGTGCTGGTGGTCGATGACCTGGTGGCGGCGCGCGAAGTCGCAGCGGACTGGACCCGCGGCCGCGGGTCCTGAACGCACCGGGCTACGACGTCAATCCAGCCGCTTGCGGAAGCGCAGCACCGCCGCGGTCATCATCACCGTGGCGAAGGCCAGCAGCGCCAGCACGTCGGGCCACAGCTCCCACAGGCCGGCGCCGCGCAGCATGATGCCGCGGACCAGGCGCATGAAGTGGGTCAGCGGCAGCACCTCGGCCAGCCACTGCGCCGGCCGCGGCATGCCTGAGAACGGGAACATGAAACCCGACAGCAGGATCGACGGCAGGAACACGAAGAACGTCATCTGCATCGCCTGGAACTGCGAGGCGGCGCGGGTGGAGATCATCAGCCCGAGCGAGAGGTTGGCCAGGATCAGCAGGCCGGCGGCGAGGTACACGTCGAACGGGCTGCCACCCAATGGCACCTGGAACAGCCACAGCCCCAGTCCCAGCACCACCGTGGTCTGGACCAGGCCGATGCCCACGTAGGGCAGCACCTTGCCGACCATCAGCTCGAAGCTGCTGACCGGGCTGGCGATCAGCAGCTCCATGTTGCCGCGTTCGCGCTCGCGCACGATGGCCACCGCGGTGAACAGGACCATGGTCATGGTCAGGATCACCCCGATCAGGCCCGGCACGATGTTCACCGCCGAACGTCGCTGCGGGTTGTAGAAGGCCACCACCGATATCGGCTGCTGCGCGCGCACGTTCACGCCGCCGCCATCCAGCGGCATCCGTGCCAGTTGCACCGCCGCGCTCTGCACCGCGTTGTCGCTGCCGTCGACCAGGATCTGCACCGCCTCGCGCCCTTCCGCGCGACGCGCCTCGAAATCGGCCGGAATGACCACGCCGATGCTGATCCGGCCGCGGCGCATCGCTTCCAGCAGTTCCTGCGGCGTGTGCACGTCGAGTACCGGCCGGACCACGCCGCTGGCGATGATGTCCATGGTCAGCGCGCGCGAGGCCGAGGTCCGCGCCTGGTCGGCGAATCCGGCCGACAGGTCGCGCAGGTTGGTGTTGATCGCATAGCCGAACAGCAGCAGCTGCACCACCGGGATGCCGACGATCATCGCCAGGGTGATCCGGTCGCGGCGCATTTGCCGCAGCTCCTTGACCATCACCGCCAGCAGCCGGCCCGCCTTCATGCCGCCGCGTCCTCGCGGTGCAGGCCCTGGGTGGCGGCGACGAACACGTCCTCCAGGTTGGCCCGTACCGGCGCCACCGATGCCTGCACGCCGGCGCGGGCGAGCGCGTCGTCGACCGAAACAGTCGAGCCGGCCGCGTCCAGCAGCACCCGCAGCTGGTTGCCGATCTGGGCCACGCTGGCGATTCCAGGCGCGCCGTCCAGCGCCTGCTGCGCGCGGCGCGGTGCGGCCGCCTCGACCAGCAGCGCGCGCCCTTCCAGCGCATCGGCCAGTCCGGCCGGGGTGCCGTCGGCCACCAGCGCGCCGCGGTCGAGGATGGCGATGCGGTGGCAGCGCTCGGCCTCGTCCATGTAGTGCGTGGACACCAGCAGCGTGGTGCCGGCATCGGCCAGCTCGAAGAGTTTTTCCCAGAAGTCGCGGCGCGATTCCGGATCGACCGCGCTGGTCGGTTCGTCGAGGAACAGCAGTTCGGGCTGGTGGATCACCGCGCCCGCCAGGGCCAGACGCTGGCGCTGGCCGCCGCTGAGCGTACCGGCCATCTGCTTCTGCCGGTCGCCGAAGCGGTAGCGCTCGACCAGGTCGTCGATCCGCGCGCGCGCGGCCTGCCGCGACAGGCCGTAGATCGCAGCGAGGAATTCCAGGTTCTCGCGCACCGTCAGGTCCTCGAACAGCGAGAACTTCTGCGTCATGTAGCCGATCCGCGTGCGCAGCAGTTCAGCCTGTTCGGGAATGCGCAGGCCGAGTACGTCGATCTCGCCGGCGGTGGGCGTGAGCAGGCCGCAGAGCATGCGGATGGTGGTCGACTTGCCCGAGCCGTTCGGGCCGAGGAAGCCGTACACGGCCTGGCGCGGCACGTCGAGGTCGACGTTGTCCACCGCCACCAGCGCGCCGAAGCGGCGGGTCAGCCCGCGCACCCGGATCGCCAGCGGTTCGCCGGTAGCAGCGGCAGTAGCGTCAGTCGCGGGCATCGAAGCGCACCTCCACCGGCACGCCCGGCGGCAGCTCCGCGGCAGCCGGCTCCAACGCGACCTCGGCCAGGTAGCTCAGGCGCTCGGCGTCCTGGCCGGTCAGCGCGAAGTACGGGGTGAACACCGGTTCGCTGCGGATCATCCGCACCCGGCCCGGGTAGGCCTGCTCGTGCCCGGCGACATGCACCTGCGCGCGGTCGCCGACCTTGACCTGCGCGCGCAGCGCCTGCGGCACGTAGATGCGCGCGTACGGCGCCTCGCCGACCAGCAGCACCGCCAGCGGCGCACCCACCGGTGCCTGGTCGCCGGTCTTGTACGGCAGGCTGTCGACGCGGCCGGCGCGTGGCGCGACCACGTCGAGCTTGCGCAGCGTCACCGCGCGCGCCTGCGCCTGCGCTTCGGCCGCGGCGAGCGCGGCGGCGCCCTGCGCGACCTGCTCGACGCGGGTGCCGCGTTCGAGCTCCAGCAGCGCGGCCTCGGCCTGGCGCGCCTGCGCCGCCGCACTGGACGCATCGGCGCGCGCGCGGTCGACGACCGCCTCGGCGACCAGTTGGCGCGTGCCCAGCGGGCGCAGGCGCTCGTAGTAGGCCTGCGCATCCCGGGCCAGGACCTGCGCACTGGCGAGGTTGGCGCGGGCCTGGGCGATGTCTTCCTCGCGCGGACCGGTGCGCAGTTCCTGCAGCGCTTCGCCCCGCTGCTGCGCCTGCGCCTGCAGTGCGGCCAGTTCGGCCTGGCCAGTGGCCGGCTCCAGCTGCAGCAGTGGCGCGCCTTCGGCGACCTGGTCGCCTTCGCGCACGTCGGTGCGCAGGATGCGCTCGGCCGCCGGCGCAGGCAGGGTCACCCGATCCCACTCCAGGGTGCCCAGCGCCTGCGGAGGCTGGCGGCCGCACGCGGCCAGCAGCAGGCAGGCGGCGAGCAGGACGGCGAGGTTCGGTTCACGCATGGCGCAGCTCCAGTCCGCGGTCCAGCAGGGCCAGAGCATGGCGCCGGAGGTCGTCCACGCCGAGGTCGCCGGCATCGAATATCTGCCGCCAGATCGGCGCCCCCGCCGCGGGGAACAGGGTCAGCCCGATCAGCGACACCATCAGCAGGCGCGGATCCAGCGTCGGGTTGAGTTCGCCACGCGCCTGCGCGGCGGCAAAGCGCTGCGACATCAGCACGGCGATGCCGGGCGCGATGCGTTCGGTCAGCAGGCCGCGCAACGCGCCGCCTTCGCTGACCACCTCGCGCACCCACAAGGCGGGCAACCACGGATGGCTCGCCACGATCCGGGCCATGCCGTCGACGAAGGCCGACACCAGCGCGCCGACATCGTCGCCGGCGTGTTCCACCGCCTCGCGCAGCGGCACCAGCGCCGGCAGCAGCCGCTCGGCCACCACCGCATCGAGCAGCTGGCGGCCATCGCCGAAGTAATAGTGCAGGAGTGCCGGCGTCACCCCGGCATGGCGGGCGATGTCGCGCAGCGAGGTGGCCATGATGCCGCGGGCGGTGTAGCACGCCAGCGCGGCATCGAGCAGGCGCGGCCGCAGGTCGGGCGCGTCCGCGCCAGGCCTGCCGCGGCCACGACGCGGTGCGCGCGCCTGCGCCGCGCCGGCGGCGGCGGGTTTCCTGCGGTTCGCCGGGGGCGTCTGCCGGGCCATGGGCCCTATTTAATCCCATGATTAATTAAAAGCAAGCACCCGCGCCCGACTTCCGACTGGCCGCACGCGGATCGGCGCGCTACGCTTTCTTTCCCCCTTCCGGACCCGCCGCACGACCCACGCGTGCGCCCCATGCCCGCTCCCGCCCACCGCGATTTCACTCTTGAACCTTCCGACACCGAACGCCTGGCCAATCTCGCCGGACCGTTCGACGGACACCTGCGCCAGATCGAGCTGCGTCTGGGCGTGGAGATCGCCAACCGCGGCAACGTGTTCCGGGTCAGCGGGCCGGAGGATGCCGTCGCCAGCGCCGAGCACCTGCTGCGCGCGCTCTACGCCGAGTCCGGCGAGACCACCTTCGACAGCCACGCCATCCACCTGCGCCTGAACGAAGCCAACGTCGACCACCTCGACGACGAAGGCTTCCAGCCGCAGGAAGTGTCGGTGCGCGTGCGCCGCGGCACCATCCGCGGCCGCGGCGCCAACCAGGCGCGCTACCTGCACGCCATCGCCACCCACGACATCAACTTCGGCATCGGCCCGGCCGGCACCGGCAAGACCTTCCTGGCCGTGGCCATGGCGGTGGACGCGCTCAACGAATCGCGGGTGCAGCGGCTGGTGCTGGTGCGCCCGGCGGTGGAGGCCGGCGAGAAGCTCGGCTTCCTGCCCGGCGACCTGACCCAGAAGGTCGACCCGTACCTGCGCCCGCTGTACGACGCGCTGTACGAAATGCTCGGCGTGGAGAAGGTGGTCAAGCTGCTGGAGAAGAACGTCATCGAGATCGCGCCGCTGGCCTACATGCGCGGGCGCACGCTCAACGACGCGTTCGTGATCCTGGACGAGGCGCAGAACACCACCATCGAGCAGATGAAGATGTTCCTGACCCGGCTGGGCTTCGGCTCCACCGCGGTGGTGACCGGCGACATGACCCAGGTCGACCTGCCCAAGCACGTCAGGTCCGGCCTGCGCGATGCGATCGACGTGCTGCGCGACGTCGAAGGCGTAAGCTTCACCTTCTTCGAATCGCGCGACGTGGTCCGCCATCCGCTGGTGGCGAAGATCGTCAGCGCCTACGACCGCCGCGACGCGCAGGACAGGGAGACCGGACCGGCATGAACAGCCACGCCGCACGGATCGCAACATGCCGGAGCACGCCATGACCAAGGGCCCCGTCCGCCTCGATGTCTCGATCAGCTATGCGGTGCCGCGGACCGGCGTGCCGTCCGCGGTCAGCTTCCGCAAGTGGGTCGCCGCGGCACTGAAGAGCCGGATCCGCGAGGCCGACCTGGCGATCCGGATCGTGGATGCACGCGAAGGACGCGCGCTCAACCGCCACTACCGCGGCAAGGACTACGCGACCAACGTGCTCAGCTTCCCGGCCGACCTGCCCGAAGGGGTGAAGATGCCACTGCTGGGCGACCTGGTGATCTGCGCGCCGGTGGTGGCCCGCGAGGCGAAGGAGCAGCGCAAGCCATCGCAGGCGCATTACGCGCACCTGACCGTGCACGGCGTGCTGCACCTGCTCGGCTGGGACCACGAGGACGACAAGGAAGCCGAGGCGATGGAACAGCTCGAACGCGAGATCCTCGCCGGCCTCGGCCTGCCCGACCCCTATGCGGAGGAATGACCCGTCCATGCTGCGCTCCACCTCGTTTCGCCGCGTCCGTTCCGCCCCCGTGCTGCTGGCTTTGGCCCTGGCCACCGTGACCACCCATGCGCAGGCTGCTGACGCGACCACCCCGGGCGCGCCGCCGGACCTGTCGGCGCTGATCGAATGCCGGCTCGGCCATGCCGACTTCATGGCCTACATGAAGATGCTGGTCGATCCGCTGAAAGCCGTCGCGATGGGCTGGCGGCCGCAGCCGCAGGTCAACCCGTTCATGGTCGAGTACCGGCTGAATTCGCCGGTGAGCGTGTTCGGCCGGCAGACCGACCACATCGCCTTCGCCGGCGACGGCGTGGTCGCCTTGCTCGACCTGGCCGACCCGCACGTGCTGGCGCGCGAACTGCAGCTGGAAACCGGCGTGGACACGCCGCAGAAGATGATCTTCGGCCGCGAAGCGCGCGCCAGCGAAGTCACCGGCCCCGACGGCCGCGCCGGCTGGATCGAAACGGCGGTGATCAACGTTTCCAACGTGGACTCGCACCCGGGCAAGACCCTGGCCGGCTGCAGCTACAGCCTCGATCCGCCCGAACCGGCCGAACCCGCGGCGCCGGGCACGGAAACCGCCGCGCCCTCGCCCGCCGGCGCCCAACCGCGCTAGACTGCCGGCAACGCCCTGTTCCCGGGCGCGCACACTCCCACGAATGTCCGAAGACGACAGTAGTCGCACCGCGCCGGAGCCCCACGAACGCCGGCGCTCCTGGCTGGAGCGGATCAGTTCCGCGTTTTCCGGCGAACCCGATACGCGCGAAGACCTGGTCGCGATCATCCGCGACGCGCAGGCCGACGGCCTGATCGATGCCGATACCCAGCGCATGATGGAAGGCGCGCTGTCGGTGTCGGAGCTGACCGTGGGCGACGTGATGGTCTCGCGCTCGCAGATGGTCTCGCTGCCCGCCAACGCGCGCTTCCTCGACCTGATGAAGCAGGTGGTCGAGTCCGGCCATTCGCGCTTCCCGGTGCACGGCGAGGACCGCGACGAGATCCTCGGCGTGCTGCTGGCCAAGGACCTGCTCCGCGGCGTGGTCGCCGACCACGGCCCTGGCGACATCCACGCGCTGCTGCGCCCGGCCGTGCTGATCCCCGAGTCGAAGAAGCTCAACCTGCTGCTCAAGGAATTCCGGCTCTCGCACAACCACATGGCGATCGTGGTCGACGAGTACGGCGGCGTGGCCGGGCTGGTCACGATCGAGGACGTGCTCGAGCAGATCGTCGGCGAAATCGACGACGAACACGACGAAACCATCGACCCCGCCAAGCTGATCGCCGCCCAGGCCGACGGCCAGTACGTGGTCGACGCGCTCACCCCGATCGGCGACTTCAACGAGCGCTTCGGCGCCAGCTTCTCCGACGACGAATACGACACCATCGGCGGCCTGGTCACCGAGGCGATCGGCCACCTGCCGGAGACCGGCGAGGAGCTGACCCTGGACCGCTTCGCGTTCCGGGTGATCCGCGCCGACGCGCGCCGCGTGCGCGCGTTCCAGGTCGCGGTGCTGGCGCCGGACCCGCAGGACGCCGGCTGATGGCGCCCTCGTTCCGCCGGCCGGCCTGGCCGGCCGTGCTGCTGGCCTGCATGCTCGCCTTCGCCGCGCTGCTGCTGCCGCGTGCCGCGCATGCCGCCGACGCGCCGCGCATCGGGATCATGACCATGCAGCCGGGCGAGGTGTTCTTCGAGCGCTTCGGCCATGACGCGATCGTGGTCGTGGATCCCGCTACCGGCGCGGCGACCTCGTACAACTTCGGCTTCTTCGACCCCAGCGAGCAGGACTTCCTGTCGCGCTTCCTGCGCGGCGAAATGATGTACTACCTGGTCGCGTTGCCGCTGCAGCAGGACCTGGAGCAGTACCGCGACGCCGGGCGCGGGGTCAGCGTGCAGTGGCTGGACCTGGAGCCAGGGCAGGCGCGTGCGCTGGCCGACGCGCTGGCCGAGCGCGCCCGCCCGGAAAACGCGCGCTACCGCTACGACTACTTCACCGCCAACTGCGCCACCCAGGTACGCGACGCGCTGGATACGGCGATGGGCGGCACGCTGCAGTCGCAGCTGGCCGGCCGTTCGCGCGGCAACACCTATCGCAGCGAAGCGGTGCGGCTGGCGCGCCCCGCACCGTGGATGTGGCTGGGCTTCGACCTGGGCCTGGGTCCGTACGCGGACCGGCCGCTGTCGCGCTGGGAAGAGGCGTTCGTGCCGATGCGCCTGGCCGACAGCCTGCGCGAAGCGCGCAACAGCGAGGGCCGGCCGCTGGTGGTTGCCGAGGAACAGCTGCTGCCGCACCTGATCGCGGCCGAGCCGGTGGAGATGCCACGACGCTGGTGGCCGTGGCTGGTCGCCGGCCTCGCCCTCGCCGGCGCGGCCTTCGCCGCCCGCCGGCGCTCGCGCCTGCTGGCCGGCTTCGCCTTGCCGCTGTGGCTGCTGTGCGGCCTGGCCGGCCTGCTGCTGGTCTACATCTGGGGCTTCACCGCGCATCATGCCGGCTGGGCCAACCGCAACCTGTTCTGGCTCAGTCCGCTGTGCCTGCTGCTGTTGCCCGGCGCGCTGGCGCTGCTGCGCGGACGCGTGCCCGGCCGGCTGTTCCGCCCGCTGCTCTGGATCGTGGCCGGATCGGCCACGCTGGGCTGGGTACTGCTCTGGCTGAGCCTGCAGCCGCAGTACAACCTGCCGTGGATCGCGTTGCTGCTGCCGATACACGTGGCGCTGGCACTGGCGCTGGGCCGCACGCCGGCGCCACCTCGCCGCTGACGCCACGCCACGCGGCTTGCCGCCTGCGCCTGCACGGCGCAGGATGCGGCGCATGGAAAATGCCGCCGCACCCGCCAATCCCGCCTGCGTCATCAACTGCGTGTGGTACGACGGCGACGGTCGCCGCCAGGACCTGCCGCTGGAACTGCTCAGCGAGAAGCTGGCCGAAAACGCGCCCGGTTTCGCCTGGGTCGGTCTGTACGAACCGGCCGACGCGGTGCTCGGGCAGCTGCAGGAAGAACTGGGCCTGCATCCGCTGGCGGTGGAAGACGCGCGCAACGCGCACCAGCGGCCCAAGGTGGAAGCCTATGGCGACACCCTGTTCCTGGCCGTGCATACCGCGCAGATGGTCGACGGCACGATCCGCTACGGCGAGACCCATGCCTTCCTCGGCGCGCGCTTCCTGCTGACCGTGCGGCACGGCGACTCGCTGTCCTACGCCTTCGTCCGCAGCCGGATGGAGCGCGAGCCGGAACTGCTGCGCGCCGGCCCGGCGATGGCCCTGCACGGGGTGCTGGACTTCATCGTCGACAACTACGCGCCGATCGTCGACGAGCACCGCGAAACCCTGCGCACGCTCGAACGCGACATCTTCTCCGACACCTACCGCCGCGCCATTGTCGTGCGCCTCTACGACCTCAAGCGCGACCTGACCTACATGCGGGTCGCGGTTTCGCCGCTGCAGGATGTGCTGGCGCAGCTGATGCGCAGCCAGGCCGGCCAGGGCCAGCTGGTGCCCGAGGGCGTGCGCATCTACCTGCGCGACGTGCACGACCACGTGCTGCGCATCAACGACACGATCGACACCATGCGCGACATGCTCGGCACCGCGCTGAGTGTGAACCTGTCGCTGGTCACCCTGGCCCAGGGCGAGACGGTCAAGCGCCTCGGCGCCTGGGCGGCGCTGCTGGCCGCGCCGACCTTGGTCACCAGCTGGTACGGCATGAACTTCGCGCACATGCCGGAACTGCAGCCGCGCTGGGGCTATCCACTGCTGGTGGTGGCGGTGGCCGGGATCTGCATCGGCCTGTACCGGCTGTTCAAGCGCGCGCGCTGGCTCTGAGGCACGGCGTCCCGTGCGCGTGAAGATGACCGCGTTCACGGCTTTCCGGCAGCCACGTACGCCAATGCGACGAAAGTCGTAACGGCCGTGCCGCGCCGCGCATTGACCTGCGTGGCGCGGGGGACGACCCTTGTCCGGTCACCCCGGGAGGCTCCCATGAAAGCGTTCTCGAAGATCGGCTGGGCCGCGCTCGCGCTGCTCGGCGCATTCTGCCTGGGCACCGTGGCCCTGCGCCGCGGCGAACAGATCAACGCGCTGTGGATCGTGGTCGCGGCGATTTCCATCTACCTGGTCGCCTACCGCTACTACTCGTTGTTCATCGCCGACAAGGTGATGGGGCTGGATCCGACCCGGGCGACCCCGGCGGTGCTCAACAACGACGGCCTGGATTACGTGCCGACCAACAAGCACGTGCTGTTCGGCCACCACTTCGCCGCGATCGCGGGCGCCGGCCCGCTGGTCGGCCCGGTGCTCGCCGCGCAGATGGGCTACCTGCCCGGCCTGCTCTGGCTGGTGGCCGGCGTGGTGTTCGCCGGCGCGGTGCAGGACTTCATGGTCCTGTTCATTTCCTCGCGCCGCAACGGCCGCTCGCTCGGCGACCTGGTGCGCGAGGAGATGGGCCAGGTGCCGGGCACCATCGCCCTGTTCGGCGCCTTCCTGATCATGATCATCATCCTGGCGGTGCTGGCGATGGTGGTGGTCAAGGCCTTGGCCGAAAGCCCATGGGGCATGTTCACCGTGATCGCGACGATGCCGATCGCGATCTTCATGGGCATCTACATGCGCTACATCCGGCCCGGCCGGATCGGCGAGATCTCGGTGGTCGGTCTGGTCCTGCTGCTGGCCACGATCTGGTTCGGCGGCAAGGTCGCCGCCGACCCGACCTGGGGCCCGGCGTTCACCTTCACCGCCAAGCAGATCACCTGGATGCTGATCGGCTACGGCTTCGTCGCCTCGGTGCTGCCGGTGTGGCTGCTGCTGGCGCCGCGCGACTACCTGTCGACGTTCCTCAAGATCGGCACGATCATCGCCCTGGCCATCGGCATCTTCATCGTCATGCCCGAGCTGCGCATGCCGGCGCTGACCCAGTTCGCGCACAGCGGCGACGGCCCGGTGTGGAAGGGCGGCATGTTCCCGTTCCTGTTCATCACCATCGCCTGCGGCGCGGTATCGGGCTTCCACGCGCTGATCGCTTCCGGTACCACGCCGAAGTTGCTGGCGAGCGAGGCGCACATGCGCTACATCGGCTACGGCGGCATGCTGATGGAATCGTTCGTGGCGATCATGGCGCTGGTGGCCGCGGCGATCATCGATCCGGGCATCTACTTCGCGATGAACAGCCCGGCCGCGGTGATCGGCCCCGACGTGGCATCGGCTGCCGCACACATCACCCAGCAGTGGGGCTTCACCATCACCCCGCAGGACCTCGAGGCCACCGCTGCAGCCATTGGCGAACCGACCATCCTGCATCGCGCCGGCGGCGCGCCGACCCTGGCGGTCGGCATCGCCCAGATCCTGCACCAGGCCATTCCCGCCGGCGGCAGCGCGATGATGGCGTTCTGGTACCACTTCGCGATCCTGTTCGAGGCGCTGTTCATCCTCACCGCGGTGGATGCGGGTACCCGCGCCGGCCGCTTCATGCTGCAGGACCTGCTCGGCAATTTCGTGCCGGCGCTGCGCCGCACCGAATCCTGGGGCGCGAACATCATCGGCACCGCCGGCTGCGTGGCGCTGTGGGGTTACCTGCTCTATACCGGCGTGGTCGATCCGTTCGGCGGCATCCAGACGCTGTGGCCGCTGTTCGGCATCTCCAACCAGATGCTGGCCGGCATCGCGCTGATGCTGGGCACGGTGGTGCTGTTCAAGATGAAGCGCGACCGCTACGCCTGGGTCACCATGGTCCCGGCGGCGTGGCTGCTGATCTGCACCACCAGCGCCGGCCTGATCAAGATCTTCGACAGCAACCCGGCGCAAGGCTTCCTGGCACAGGCGCACAAGTACCAGGACGGGATCGCCTCCGGCCAGGTGCTGGCGCCGGCCAAGACCGCCGACCAGATGCAGCAGATCGTGACCAACGCCTACGTCAACACCGGCCTGACCGTGCTGTTCCTGCTGGTGGTGTTCGCGATCCTGGTCTACGCGATCCGCGCGATCCTGGTCACCCGCGGCGTCACCATGCGCACCGACCGCGAGGCGCCGTACATCGCGCTCACCGCCGAGCAACAGGCCGCGCAGGCCCAGCTGTAAGAGAGGAACGACATGGGTACCCAGCTCGTCCCGCTCGAACACTTCGCCACGCACAGGCGTGTGTGGCGAAGGCTGGTGCAGACCGCGCGCCTGTGCTGCGGCATCCCGGACTACGACAACTACGTCCGCCACATGCTGGAGAAGCACCCGGACCGCGAGCCGATGGACTACAAGACGTTCTTCAGGGAACGGCAGGAAGCGCGCTTCGGCGGAAGGTCCGGATTCCGCTGCTGCTGAAGCGGCGGCCTCCGGAAGAAGCAAGGGCGAGGCCTCGGCCTCGCCCTTTCTGTTCCCGCCCGGCGAACGGCCGGTGTTGCGGCTATCCCTGCCCCGCCATCGAACGCAGCACCACGCCCACGATGTAGGCCGCCACCGTTCCGGTCGCATAGCCCAGCGTGCCGAGCAGCGCGCCGACCGGCGCCAGCGCCGGATGGAACACCGCCGCGACCACCGGCGCCGAGGCCGGCCCGCCGATGTTGCTCTGCGAGCCTAGCGCGAAATAGAAGAACGGCACCCGCAGCAGCCGGCCCACCAGCGCCAGCAGCAGGATGTGGATCACGATCCAGACCAGGCCCAGCGCCAGCAGCCACGGATTGTCGGCCAGCGAGGCGATGTCCATCTGCATGCCGATGCAGGCGATCAGGATGTACAGGAACAGCGAGCCGATCTTCGACGCACCCGCGCCATCCAGGGTGCGCGCGCGGGTCAGGCTCAGGCCCAGGCCGATGAAGGTCGACAGCACCACCACCCACACGAACGGCTCGTGCAGGCTTACCTGCCGCGACCACGACACGTTCTGCGCGAACCAGGCCGAGGCCGGGCCGGCGATCGCATGCGACAGGCCGACCGTGCCGAACGCGATGCCGACGATCACCATCAGGTCGGTCAGCGAGGCGACCCGCTCGTGCTGCTTCTGGTAGCTGGCCAGGCGCTCCTTCAGGTCCTCGATCGCGCGGGTGTCGGCGCCGGTGCGTGCGTCGATCGCCGCGGCGCGATTGGCCAGGAAGATCAGCACCGCCATCCACACGTAGCCCACGCCGACGTCCACCACCACGAACTGCCCGAACGTGGTCTCGTTGACGGCGAAGATCTCCTTCATCGCCAGCATGTTCGCGCCGCCGCCGATCCAGCTGCCGGCCAGCGCGGCCATGCCGCCCCAGGTGTCGCCGGCCACCGCCTGCGGATGCAGCAGGTCCATCAGCCAGAACGAGGCGAAGGCGCCGAGCATGATGCTGATCGACGCGGCCGCGTACATCGCCAGCAGTTTCGGCCCGAGCCTGAGCACGCCCTTGATGTCGATGGTCAGGGTCAGCAGGACCAGCGCGGCCGGCAGCAGCACGCGGCTGGCCACCGGGTTGTAGAGCTTGCTGGCGTTGCCGTCGATCAGGCCGACGCTGTTGTAGATGCCCGGGATGAAGTAGCACAGCAGCAGCGCCGGCACCCAGGTGAAGAACTTCTTCCAGAACGGCGTGGGCCCGCTGGACAGCCAGAAGATCAGCCCCAGCGTGGCCGCGATCAGGCCGAACAGGACGATGTCGTTCTGGATCAGCGCAGTGGACGGTTCGGTGGCTTCGATCGCCATCGGCGGGCGTACTCCTCTGGACTGCGGATGTCGGGCCTGCGGAAACGCGATGGCCGGCGTTGCGCCGGCCATCGGGATCGGTTGCCTACTGGCCGATGTGCTGCTTCAGCCAGGCGTTGACGGTGTCGTGCCAGAGCACGCTGTTGGCCGGCTTGAGCACCCAGTGGTTCTCGTCCGGGAAGTACAGCAGCTTCGATTCGATGCCGCCGCGCTGCAGCGCGGTGAACGCCGACAGGCCCTGGTCGACCGGCACGCGGTAGTCCTTCTGGCCCTGCACCACCAGCATCGGCACCTTCCAGTCGGCGATGTGCCGGGCCGGGTTGTAGCGCTCGTAGCCTTCCGGATTGGCCGCCACGGTGCCGCCGAATTCCCATTCGGTGAACCACAGTTCCTCGGTCACCACGCCCATCGAACGGGTGTCGAACACGCCGTCGTGGTTGACCAGGCACTTCCACGGCGAGTTGCCCTTGGCGTCGAACCAGTTGCCGGCGATCCAGTTGATCATGAAGCCGCCGTAGCTGGCGCCCAGCGCGCAGGCGCGGCCGCCGTCGAGGAAGCCGTACTTCTGCTGCGCCGCGGCCCAGCCCTTCTGCAGGTCTTCCAGCGGCCGGCTGCCCCAGTGGCCGCTGATCGCATCGGTGAAGGCCTGGCCGTAGCCGGTCGAACCGTGGAAGTCGATCATCACCACCGCGTAGCCCTGGCCGGCGTAGGTCTGCGGGTTCCAGCGGTAGCTCCAGCCATCGCCGAAACTGCCCTGCGGGCCGCCGTGGATCAGGAACGCGACCGGGTAGCGCTTGCCTTCCTGGTAGTTCCACGGCTTGACCACGTAACCGTGCACGGTCTCGCCGTTCCAGCCGGCGAAGTTGAACTGCTCGTAGTCGCCGAACTTCACCTCCGGCAACGATTCGCCGGCGCTGGCCGTGAGCGCATGCTGCGCCTGCGGCGCCGACAGGGTGGTGGCGAACAGCTGGTCGCCGCTCCTGAGCGTGTTGCGGGCGAACACCAGGGTGTCGCCGGCGATCTCGAAGGCCGAAATGCTGCCCTCGCCCACCACCTTGCCGACCTTGCCGCTTTCGATGTCGACGCCGAACAGCGGGTGCTGGCCCATGTCCTGGGCGGTGGTGTAGATCGTGCGGCCGTCGGCGGACAGGACGATGCCGTCGGCGCTGCGGTCCCAGTCTGCGGCGATCTCGCGGGTCGCGCCGGTGGCCAGGTCGCGCGCCATCAGCGCGAAACGGTCGGCCTCGAAGCCCGGGCGCTTCATCGCGCGGTAGTACAGGGTCTTGCCGTCGGCGCTGAACACCGGGCCGGTGTCCCAGGCCGGGTTGGCTTCGGTCAGGTTGCGCAGCGGCTGGCCTTCGCTGAACTGGAACAGGTCGAAGTTGGTCGACCAGGCTTCCTTGCGGTCGGCACGGCGCATGGCGAACACCAGCGACCTGCCGTCCGGCGACCAGGTGTATTCGCTCTCGTCGCCGAAGGGCCGCGACGGCACGTTGCCCGGCACGCCGCGATCGTCGGCGCCCACCAGCGTCACCGCCGGCTGGGTCTTGCCGGTCACCGGCGTGGTCACGAACAGGCGGTTGAGGCGGCCGTCCATCCAGGTGTCCCAGTGGCGCACGAACAGCTGGTCGTAGATCACGCCGCTGGCCTTGGCCTGCTCGCGCTGGGCCTGGCGCTTGACCGTGCAGTCGAGATCGGCGGCACAGTCGGGGAACACTTCCAGGCTCACCGCCAGGCGTTCGCCGCCGGGTGCGACCTTGAAGCTGCCGACGTCGAGCGGCAGGCGGGTGATCTGCCGCGGTGCGCCGCCGGTGGCCGCCACCGCGTACACCTGCTGGGTACCGGACTGGCCACTGAGGAAGTACAGCGACTGGCCGTCGCTCGAGAACGCCGGCGAGGACACGTTCCAGCCCACCGGCGTGAGCCGCTTGGCCTGGGCCTGGCCGGCGTGCAGGTCGCGGACCCACAGCGAGGTCGAAGCCTTGCCCAGGTCCTCGCCACTGCCACCGAGCATTTCGCGTTTGGCGAAGACCAGCAGGCCGCCGTCGGGCGCCAGTACCGGCGAAGAGATCCGGTCCAGGCGCTGCATGTCGCGCACGTCGAAGCCGCGGGCAGCCTCGGCCGGCGCGGCGTGGGCCATGCCGAGCATGGCGGCCAGCAGCGGCAGGATCAGGGACTTGGATGGGGTGACAGGCTTCATCCGGAGCTCCGGCATGGGTAATTACGGGATGTTATGTAGCGAACGCGAATCCGCGCAAAGGCGGAAGGTCATGTCGAAGGCGGACGGCGACGCGGGGCGGCACGGCCCACCATCGTCGGCCCGCACCGCACTTCGCACCGCACGACAGCCGGCGCGACCAAGCCGTGCTCCGTGCCAATCAACAGGCGGCACGGCCCAGGCCGCGTACGTACCACTTCAACGACCGGCGCAGCTCAGGCCGCGCGCGTACCACTTCACGGCCGGTGCGGCTCAGGCCGCGCCTTCGCCCTTCTGCCCGGTGCGGTACAGCAACCAGCCGACCAGGGCCAGGATCGCCAGGCCGACCCACTGCGCCGCGCCGCCGAAGCCGAACGGCAGCGCCAGCACCCCGGCGTCGTGGGTGACCACGATCGGGATGGCGATGGCGATGCCCATCAGCGCCTCGCCGGTGATCAGGCCGGCGGAGAACAGCACGCCCGGGCGATGGACCTGGTCCAGCCCGGCCTCGTCGTCGGCGCGGATCTTGTGGAAGCGCTGGACCAGGTGGGCGAGCAGGCCGCCGAGGAAGATCGGCACCATCAGCTCCAACGGCAGGTAGATACCGATCGCCGCGGCAAGTACCGGCACCCGGAAGCGCGAGCCGCGCGCCTTCAGCCAGCCGTCCAGCGCGATCGTCAGCGCACCGACCACGCCACCGATGGCGATCATGGTCCACGGCAGGTGGCCGCCGAACAGGCCCTTGGCCACCGAGGCCATCAGGTTGGCCTGCGGCGCCGGCAGCACCTTCGAGCCGATGCCGTAGGCCTCCTGCAGCAGGTTCAGCACCGGCGCCATGATCAGCGCGCAGGAGAACGCGCCGATGCCCAGCATCAGCTGCTGCTTCCACGGCGTGGCGCCGACCAGGTAGCCGGTCTTCAGGTCCTGCAGGTTGTCGCCGCCGACCGCGGCGGCGCAGCACACCACCGCGCCGATCATGATCGCGGCCACCGCGCCCAGCGGTGCGCCGTTGACCAGCAGCTTGCCGTCCTCGCCCAGCAGCATCAGCAGGACCACCGAGGCGAACAGGATGGTGGCGATGGTGATGCCGGAGACCGGGTTGTTCGAGGAACCGACCAGGCCGGCCAGGTATCCGGACACCGACACGAACAGGAAGCCGGCGACGATCATGATGATGGTCATCGGGATGCTGACGTGCCACTGGCCGACGATGGCCTGGTACAGCGCCAGCAGCGGCAGCACGAACAGGACCAGCGCCACCAGCATCCACTTCATCGGCAGGTCGCGATCGGCCTCGTTCACGCCCTGGGCGGCGCCCTTGCGCGCGGCGGCGAAGCCGCTGCGGATGCCTGCCAGCAGCGAGTTGCGCAGCGAGAACAGGGTCCACACGCCGCCGACCAGCATCGCGCCGACGCCGAGGAAACGGATCTTCGCGTCCCAGATGGCGAAGGCGGCATCGGCCGCCGAAGCGCCGGCGATAGACGCCGCCAGCGCCGGGTCGCTGTCGAGGAAGAAGCCGAAATAGAGCGGGATGGCGATGTGCCAGGACAGGATCGCGCCGGACAGGACCACGATGCCGACGTTGAGGCCGACGATATAGCCTACGCCCAGCAGCGCCGGCGACAGGTTGGTGCCCAGGTAGCCGATCAGCTTCTGGTTGGCCGCGTAGCCGGCCACCGCCCAGCTGTCCGGGATCAGGCGCAGGCCGCTGGCCGCGGACAGCTTGACCACCGCGCCGATCACGGCCGAAACGCCGAGGATCTTCAGCCCCGGGCCGGGATTCTCGCCGGCCTTGAGCACCTCGGCCGCGGCCTTGCCTTCGGGGAACGGCAGCGGTTCCTCGACGATCATCGAGCGCCGCAGCGGCACCGAGAACAGCACGCCGAGCAGGCCACCCAGGCCGGCGATGCCCAGCACCCACCAGTACTTGAAGTCGGGCCAATAGCCCATCAGCACCAGCGCGGGGATGGTGAAGATCACGCCAGCGGCGATCGACGAGCCGGCCGAGGCGCCGGTCTGGACGATGTTGTTCTCCAGGATCGTGCCGCCGCCGAGCAGCCGCAGCACGCCCATCGACACCACCGCCGCGGGGATCGCGGTGGCCACGGTCAGGCCGGCGAACAGGCCCAGGTAGGCATTGGCCGCCGACAGCACCACCGCCAGGATGACGGCGAGGACGACGGCGCGGACGGTCAGCTGCGGCGCGCTGGACCGGGAAAGATCGGGCCGGGCCATGTGGTTTCCCCTGCAAACATGAAACCGGACACGCTATCGGCCGGGGCCGGGCAAGTCCAGCCCCACCGACCGTCCCGGCCCGCCGTCAGTCCGCCGCGCCCGCCCCGATATGGCGGTCGAGGAAGGCCAGCAGCTGGCCGTAGTACTCCACCAGGTGCGGCTGGGTGTAGAAGCCGTGGCCCTCGGTGGCGTAGTACAGCGACTGGACCGGGACCCCGGCCTTCTTCAGCGCCGCCTCCATCATCCGGGTGTGCTCGACCGGGGTGATCTCGTCCTCGCCGCCGGCGGCGAGGAACACCGGCACCTTGATCCGGTCGGCAAGCCGGTTCGGCGACACCGCCACCAGCGCGTCATGGTCGGTGCCCATCCAGTCCTCCGACCAGGTCTCGGTCGAGCGTGCCCCGCCGGCCAACGCGCGGGTGCGGGTGACCAGGTCGTAGACGCCGACATAGCCGGCCGCGCAGCGGTACAGCGACGGCTCCTTGGCCACGCCCATCAACGCGGCATAGGCCCCGTAGCTGGCGCCGTAGATGCAGATCCGCCGCGGGTTGGCGATGCCCTGGTCGATCGCCCAGCGGGTCGCATCGGTGATGTCGTCCTGCATCGACAGGCCCCACTGGCGTGCGCCGGATGCCTGGAACTGCTTGCCGTAGCCGCCCGAACCGCGGTAGTTGACCTGCAGCACCGCATAGCCGGCGGCGGCCAGCAGCTGCGGCTCCTCGCCGAATTCCCACGTGTCCTGGATCCCGTACGGGCCGCCATGCGGCAGCAGCACCAGCGGCAGGTCCTTCCCGGCCGAGCCGCGGGGCACGGTGAGGTAGCCATGCAGCGGAGTGCCGTCGCGCGCCTTCAGTGCCACCGGGCGGGCCTCGGTCATCTGCAACGGCTCCAGCCAGGCGCGGCGGCTGACCAGGTGATCGGCCTTCTTCGCCCGCAGGTCGAAGCGGAAGTAGTCGCCGCTGTTGCGGTCGGACGTGACCAGCAGCAGTGCCTGGTTGCCGTCGTCGGTGCGCGAGACGATCCGCACCGTCTCACCCTCGAAGGCCCCTTCCAGCGCCTTCTGCAAGCGGGCGTCCGGGTGGTCGGGCTTGAAGAACGCGGTGCGCGGCTTGCCGTCCATGAACAGCGCGCCGATCGGCTCGTGTGGCCCGCTGCTGGCATAGATGATCTCGTACGGATCGACGTCGTCGTCGCGCAGCACCTCGCGGCGCTGGCCGCTGGCCACGTCCCAGGCCACGATCGAATCGGGGCCGCTGCCGCTCTCGCTGCGCATGTAGACGCTGCGGCCGTCGGCGGAAAAGCCCAGTGGCGTCTCGCGGAGCCGGCTCTGGCCCTCGTCGTTGATCACGCGCCACCCGGCGTCCTCGCCTTCGCGATAGTAGACCCGGGAGACATTGTCGCCGTCGGCCCCCATCGCCAGGCGGACCACGCCATCGTGGTCGGCAGTGAAGCTGGCATTGCGCACCGGTACCCGTGCCGCCAGGATGCGCCGGCCGCTGCGCACGTCCATCCGCTCGGCGCGGGTGTAGGCGTCGTCGTCGAAGCTGGCCACGGTCAGCAGCACGTTGCGCTCGTCGAGGGGCAGGGTGTCGGTGAGCGTTGCCCATACGCGTTCGGCCTGCCGGGGCTTGATCCGGGTGCCGACGCCGCCGTCCTGCACGCGCTGGCCGACCAGCATCTCCGCGCCGTGGCCATCGACGTCGATGCCGACGATCTCGCCGGTGGCCTGCGGCCGGGCGAGCATGCCGAACTTGTCGGCCACGCCGAGCAGCACGCGTTCGTTGCTGGCCCATTCGAACCAGGCGATGTCCGAGTTGCGGCCCAGCGAGAACCGGGCGGTGACCTCGTGGTCGGCGATGCGCAGGATCACCAGGCCGGTGCGGTCGTCCATCGGCAGGGTCGCGGCCAGGTAGGCCCCGTCCGGCGAAAGCTTCACGTCGCGGAACTGCTCGCGGCGCACGAATGGCTCCACCTCCACCGCGGCAGCCCGCGCAACCTCCTGCCCGCACGCCAACACCACGCCCAGCGCCATCATGGCGCCCGCCATCTTCGCCCGGTTCATCGTTCCCCTTCGTTCTGCTGCTCCCGCTGACGCGGCCCCGGCCGGGAGACTAGCGGAGCCCGGCGCCCTTGCGCCACGGCCATGAACCATGCCGTCCTGACGACCACGCCTCTTCGCGGCATCCGCCGGTCCCCGGTCGCCGACCGCGCCGGGCGCGGGCGGTGCCGGCCATCGTCAGCGCCCGGAAATGCCTGCTGTCCGCGCCGGCGCCATCTGCGACCCGAAAAAAAACGGCAGGAAACGCCTGGTTTCCTGCCGTCTGTCGATGACTGCCGCGGAGGCGGTGCCTCAGAACGGAATGTCGTCGTCGGCGAAGTCGTCGTTGAAGCCGCCCGCCGACGCCGGCGGCGCGGCGGCGGCCGGTGCGGCGCGCTGGGCGTACTCGCGGCGCGGAGGCGCGCTGCGCTGCGGGCGCTCGCCGCGGTCGGCGTAGCCACCGCCCTCGCCACCGCCACCGCCGGCGCGGCCACCGAGCATCTGCATCTCGTCGGCGACGATCTCGGTGATGTAGCGGTCCTGCCCGTCCTGGCCGGTGAACTTGTCGTAGCGGATGCTGCCCTCGACGTAGCACTGCGAACCCTTGCGCAGGTATTCGCCGGCGATCTCGCCGAGCTTGCCGAAGAACTTCACCCGGTGCCACTCGGTGCGTTCCTGGTTGTTGCCGTCGCGGTCCTTGCGCACGCTGGTCGTCGCCAGGCGCACGATGGTGACCGCCATGCCGGACTGGGTGTACTTGGTTTCGGGATCGTCGCCGAGATTGCCGACCAGGATCACCTTGTTGATGCCGCGCGCCATAGTGTGGATTTCCGTGTTGTGGCCGGTGCCCCGGGGCGCTCGACCCCACGACACGGACCAGGATGTCTGCCGTAGCTGGCAGGCCTGACCGGCCTGCAATGGCGGGGATATTAGCACCCCGGCCACCGCCCCACGGCGCGCGGGACGCGGGATGGCCGCCCCCCGTGGGACAGGGCGCGCGTATGCCGCGTCGCGCGATCCGGGCATTCGCGCGGCCAGGCGCGCGATACGGCATCGCCTCGCCCATTCATCGATCGCATCCTTCGCCCGCCATGCACGGGCCTTTCACGACGTCTTCGCGATCACGCGAAAAGCATGAACGTTCATGTTGCGATGCACCGATGAACATGGAGTTCCGTGGCAGGCTGGATCGCCCCCCACTAATGCCCCTGCAATCCCCTCTCGACCCCAGGTCACCCGCGGACCGATGCGGCCGCACTACCGCCGCCATTCGCACCGCACGCCGCGATGGCTCCCGGCCCCGACCGATGTCGGACCGGCCCGCGCCACCACGACCGCCCAGTTTCCCGGAGGTAACAACCAGGATGATCAACCGGCCGCTTGCGCTCGCGTTGCCTTGCCTGCTGGTCCTTTGTGCCTGCAGCAGCGCCCCCGCACTGCGGGACCTTCCTCCCGCCGACCCGGTCGGCAGCGCGCTCGGCAGGCCGGAGTACCGGCTCGGTCCCGGCGACCTGCTGAAGATCCAGGTATTCCAGTTGCCCGACCTCGAGCGCGAAGTGCGGGTCGACAACGCCGGCCGGATCACCCTGCCGCTGATCGGCTCGGTGGACGTCGCCGGCGAGACGCTCGGCCAGGCCGAAGCGCGCGTGGCCTCGCTCTACGACGCGCACTACCTGCAGGATCCGCAGGTCAGCATCGCCCTGCTCGAATCGCCCAACCAGCAGGTGACGGTGAGCGGCGCAGTACTGCAGACCGGCATCTATCCGATGGGCGCGCCGCACCTGACCCTGCAGCAGGCGGTGTCGCTGGCCAAGGGCGTGAGCAACGTCGCGGACCGGCGCAACGTGATCGTGTTCCGCAACGTCGGCGGCAAGCGGATGTTCGCCCGCTTCGACCTGGTCCAGATCCAGGAAGGCCAGCTGGCCGACCCCGACATCTACGGGGGCGACATCATCATCGTCGATCGCTCCGATGCGCGCGTGTTCCTGCGCACGCTGATCGAACTCACGCCTTTCGTCGCCGTATGGCGGGACTTCCAGTGACCAAGATGGACGCCTATTCCCACGACGGCCCCGCCGAAAGCACGCTGGCCGAATACGCCACCGCCCTGTACCGCCGGCGCTGGCTGGTCATCGCCATCGCCGCGGCGGTGGTGCTGGTCGCCCTGGTGGTCACGCTGGCGCAGCCCACCCTCTACCAGGCCACGACCATGCTCCAGATCGAGCGGGAGAGCATGAAGGTGGTGGCGGTCGAGGAACTGATGCCGGCCGAGTCGCCGATGGACCGCGACTTCTACCAGACCCAGTACGAACTGCTGACCAGCCGCTCGCTGACCCGGCGGGTGATCGCCAGGACCGGGCTGGCCTCGCACCCGGCGTACCGCGACTACGTCGACGAACCGGCGGAGAAGACCGCGGCACCGGGCGCGATCCCGAGCGAGCCGGCCGCCGAGCGCGCGCTCACCGACCGGGTGCTGGCTTCGCTTCAAGTCGAACCGGTGCGCAACTCGCGCATGGTGAAGGTGCACTTCGAGTCGCCGGATCCGGAACTGTCGGCACGCGTGGCCAACGCGTACGCCAGCGAGTTCATCGCCGCCGGCCTGGAGCGCAGGCTCAAGGCCTCGGAGCTGGCGACCGGCTACCTGTCCGAACGGCTGGCCCAGATCAGGCAGCGACTGGAGGATTCGGAGCGCAACTTCGTCAAGTTCGCCGGGCAGGAGCAGATCGTGTCGGTCGGCGACGACAAGCCGTCGCTCCCGGCGCAGAACCTGGCCGAGCTCAACGCGCTGCTCGCCACCGCACAGGCCGCGCGGATCAAGAGCGAGGCCGACTGGCAGCAGGCCGCGCACAGCCGCGGGATGGCCCTGCCGCAGGTCGTGTCCAACCCGCTGATCCAGAACCTGATGCAGACCCGGGCGCAGCTTTCGGCCGACTACCAGCTGAAACTGTCCACGTTCAAGCCGGACTACCCGGAGATGCGCCGCCTGCGCGGGCAGATCGGCGAGGTCGACCGCCAGGTCAACCAGCATGTCACGGCCGTGCGCGAGTCGATCAAGGCCACGTACGAGGCGGCCGACGCGCAGGAAAAGCTGCTCGAAGCCAGGATCGGCGAGTTGAAGGCCGACGAGCTCGACCTGCAGGACCGCAGCATCCGCTACAACATGCTCAAGCGCGAAGTGGACACCAACCGCCAGCTCTACGACGGGCTGCTGCAGCGCTTCAAGGAAATCGGCGTCGCAGGCAACGTCGGCGCCAACAACATCTCGGTCATCGATGTCGCCGAAGTCCCGACCATGCCCAGTTCGCCGCGCACGCTCTTCAACCTCGCGCTGGCGACGATCCTCGGCGTGGGCGCGGGAATACTCGTCGCACTCCTCCTGCATGTGGTGGCCGTTGCGCGCGCGTCGTCCAACAGTGAACTGCGTCTGACCGAAAGCGTCCGCTGAGCGCGGCGCGTTCCACGCGTCGCAGTTCCATCCACGCGACGCTGCACGTGACCCGCGTCACCGAATCCGCACGATCCGGAACCCGCATGCGCGCCCGCGCGGCGCGACTGGACCCATGCATGCATCAATGGCTGCAAAGCCATTGCAACGCTGTTCTAAGCCGGTGTTTCTTTCACACATCGCGGCCGCTGGATTGCACGCTGCTTTAACGGTCCGACGGCCTATTTTCGCAGTGCACCATCAGAGGAAATTCAAGCGGTAAAAAGCGCAGCGCAATGCGTTCCATCGGGTCGACAGCGAGGCCCGCGGAACGCCCACTTCAACCGGAAGTGTTCGGCCTGCAGTTGGCCTGGGGCGATGCTGGAGGGCATCGGGATAGGCATCTGCAGGGACGGTCAACAGCATGGTCGCCGCCGACGATCCCCCACACGCCGGCGTGGTCCACGCTCGTTAGGAACGCCTCGAGATGCTCCTGGCCAACTTGAGCGCCGATACCCCGGCGTCATCTCCGCGCCTGCTTTCGAAATACGCGACTGCCGCTGGTGCCTGCCTGCGGATACTGGACCTGGCAACCGTGCTGTTCGCCGCCCTCGCCGCCTACCGGCTGCGCTTCGACACCTGGATACCGGGCTTCGTCGACCGGATCACGATCAGCATCTCGATCCTCATCACCGCGTTGTGCTTCAGTGCGTTCCCGCTGTATCGCAGCTGGCGCGGGCGCGGACTGCTGCGCGAGGTCTGGGTGCTGGCACTGGCCTGGACCGTGGCGCTGGCCCTGACCTCCACCCATGTCTGGCTGCTGCAACTGGACCGGCCTACCTACCTGGCGTGGCTGGCGCTGTGGCACGCACTCGGCCTCGTGCTGCTCGCGACCACGCACCTTTCGGTGCGTGGCGTGCTGGGCCTGCTGCGCAGCATCGGCCTGGACAGGCGCCGCGTGGTGGTGGTCGGAATGCGCCCGCCGGTGCTGAAGATCCACCGCTACCTGGCGCAGAACCCGTGGGTGGGCATGCAGATCGTCGGCTATTTCGGTACGCGCGACGACATCAGCATCGCCGAAAGCACCGACCTGCGCTGCCTCGGGCATGCGCACGAGCTCGGACGGTTCCTCGCCACCGACCGCGTCGAGGAAGTCTGGATCTCGTTGCCGATGGGCCGGCTCGGCGGGATCAAGCCGCTGCTGTCGATGCTGGACGGCACGCCGGTGAAGGTGAAGCTGATCCCCGACACCTCCGAGCTGGCCGCGCTGAACCAGTCCGGCGAGCAGGTCGGCAGCGTGCCGGTGATCAACCTGCGCCAGGGCAGCGGCGCACCCGACAACTCGTTCTTCGTGATCAAGGCGGTGATGGACCGCTCGCTCGCGCTGGTCGCGCTGATCATCCTGGCGCCGCTGATGCTGGCGATCGCCATCGGCGTCAAGCTCGGCTCGCCGGGGCCGGTGCTGTTCCGGCAGAAGCGCCACGGCCGTGCCGGGCGCGAATTCTCGATGCTCAAGTTCCGCTCGATGCGCACCGACCAGCCGGCCGGCACCGAGGTGAAGCAGGCCACCCGCGACGACCCGAGGGTGACGCGGCTGGGCGCGTTCCTGCGGCGCAGCAGCCTGGACGAACTGCCGCAGCTGCTCAACGTGCTCGGCGGCAGCATGTCCATCGTCGGCCCGCGACCGCACGCGATCCAGCACAACCGCCACTACGGGACGCTGATCAACAGCTACATGCAGCGCCACTACGTCAAGCCGGGCATCACCGGCTGGGCCCAGGTGAACGGCTTCCGCGGCGAGACGCCACGCCTGCGCGACATGAAGAAGCGGGTGCAGTACGACATGGACTACATCCGCCGATGGTCGCCGTGGCTGGACATCAAGATCATCGCACTGACCGCGGTGCGGGTCCTCGGCCAGAAGCAGGCCTATTGAGATGGACCTGCCCGGCACGCATCGCCCGGCCATGCCGGCGCCCTGGATCGAGGCTTCCCGTCCCGCAAGGCATGGCCATGGCGACGCCGCGGCGGTGGCGGTGCTGCTGCTGGCGGTCGGCTACAACTTCCTGCTGGCGGTCTTCAACGCCCAGGTGATGGCGATCGGGCCGGCCTGGGCGTACGCGGTGGAACTGGCCATCTACGCCGCCTGTTTCCTGCTGGGCATGCGCGCGCTCGACCACGGCAAGCAGGCGCTGGTCGTGGCCGGCCTCGGCCTGGTCCTGCTCTTCAACCTGCTGCGCTTCCTGCAGACCTGGAGCCTGGACCCGAAGCTGCTGCGCGACGCGATCATCCCGTTCGCGTTCCTGGCGCTGGGCGCGCGCTACCGCGGCCGCCTGCACGTGCTGGTGATGTGGCTGGCGCTGGCGGTGGCGCTGGTGGCCGCGGTGGAGATGGCCTTCCCCGACCTGTACGGCGACCTGGTCGATCCGCGCAGCTACTTCGTCAACACCCGCGGCAACAGCGAAGGCGACTTCTGGAACGAGGGCAGCAAGCTCTATGTCAGCGCCACCCGCCCGGGTGAGCGCAACTGGCTCGGCGGCTTCGACCTGCCGCGCGCCTCGTCGATCTTCGTCGAGCCGGTGACGATGGGCAACTTCATCATCTTCTTCTGCGCCGTCGCCATCACCTGGTGGCGATCGCTGCGCCCGGCCGGGGTGGCGGTCGCGCTGCTGCTGGTGGTGTTCCTGCTCATCGCCTCCGACGGCCGCCTGGCCAGCGCGACCTGCCTGGCGATGCTGCTGCTCGCACCGCTGCTGCGGCGCACCGACCAGACCCTCGCCGGCCTGCTGTTCGTGGCCGTGCTGGCCTGCGGCTGGCTGGCGGTGTGGATCCTCGGCGTCAACGCCTACGAGGACACCCTGCCGGGCCGGGTCTACCTCTCCGTCGCCGCGATCGATGCGATGCAGCCGGCCGAGTGGCTGGGCATGGACCTGGCCGCGCCCTACCGCTATCCGGACAGCGGCATCGCCTACTTCATCGCCGGCCAGTCGCTGGTGCTGGTGCTCGCGTTCCTGCTCGCCTACGCATTCCTGCTACGGATGCCGACCAGCAACGGGCAGCTGTTCAAGAACCTGTTCGTGTTCGCCTTCGCGCTGAGCCTGCTGGTGTCCAACGCCTACTTCTCGATCAAGACCGCGGGGCTGTGGTGGTTCGCCTGCGGGCACCTGTGGATGTTGCGCCCGCGGCCGCAGACGCATGCGCCACCGGCCTGCGCGCCGGCACATGCGCCCGCGACCCCCGGCACGGAAACGGTACCGACATGAAAGACACCGGAGCACGACATGGGCCATCCCGATTCCTCCCCGCCGCCATCGCCGGCGCCGACCGTGCGAGACCTGCGCATCGACGCGGCCAAGGGCATCGCGATCCTGCTGGTGGTGATCGGCCATGCCAGGGGCGTTCCCGGCACGCTGGTGCTGCTCGCCTACAGCTTCTGCGTGCCGCTGTTCTTCTTCCTGTCCGGCTGGCTGGGGCGGCGCGGCCGCGACCGTCCGCCTGGCCAGGCCCTGGCGGCGATGTCGCGCACGCTGCTGGTGCCGTATGCCTGTTTCTTCCTGCTCGCCTACGCGTACTGGCTGCTCACGCGCCATGTCGGGGAGAAGGCGGCGCGCTGGGGCGACCTGCCGTGGTGGGATCCGTTCACCGGATTCCTGACCGGCATCGGCCCGGACCTGTACGTGCAGCCGGCGCTGTGGTTCCTGCCGGCACTGTTCACCACGGCCATGGCCTGGCTGCTGCTCGCCCGCCGGCTGCGGCCGGGGATGATCGCGCTGCTGTGCCTGCCGCTGGCGCTGCTTTGGATCGCGGTGTTTCCGCCGACGCGGCTGCGCTTGCCGTTCGGCCTGGACGTGCTGCCGGTCGCGCTGTTCTTCTACGCCTGCGGTGCGTTCGCATCGACCACGCTGCCGTTGCCGCGCACGATCGGCCGGGGCCTCGCCGGCGCCGCATTGCTGGCGGCGCCGTGGCTGTGGCTGGCCTGGAGCAATGGCCGCGTCGACGTCAACCAGCTGCGCTTCGGCGCGTCGGGGCTGGCCTTCATCCTCGCCGCGCTGTGCGGCACCGGCGTGGTGCTGATGGCCAGCCCGCTGGCGGCCCGCTCCGCGGCGCTGTGCTGGATCGGGCGCAACTCGCTGCTGATCCTGTGCACGCACTTCCTGGTCTTCTTCGTGCTGTCGGGCGTGGCCTCGCTGGCCGGGCTGTTCGCGCACGACGCCCGTCCAGGCCTGGCCTGGGCGCTGTCGATCTCCGCGATCGCGGTTGCGGCCTGCGTGCCGATGCGGGCCGTGCTCGTCCGCCACGCGCCGTGGGCCCTCGGCCTGCGCACGCCGGCGCGGCCACCGGCGACGGCCGTGGCATGAGCCGGTCGCGCGCGCGGGCAGCTGCGGCGCCGGCGCCGGGAGCGGCGGCATGAAGGTCGTGCACGTGGTCCGCCAGTTCCATCCTTCGGTCGGCGGCATGGAAGAGGTCGTGCTGAACATCGCCCGCCGCCAGCTCGAGGCCAGCGACGACACGGCCGAAGTGGTCACCCTCGACCGCGTGTTCCATGAACGCGGCGCGCGCCTGCCGGCCCGCGACCGCTACCGCGGCGTACCGGTGCGCCGCCTGCCCTACCACGGCGGCACGCGCTATCCGCTGTGCCCGCAGGTACTGGGCAGCCTGGACGACGCCGATGTGGTCCACGTGCACGGCATCGACTTCTTCTACGACTACCTGGCGCTCACCGCACCGCTGCACCGCAAGCCGCTCATCGCCTCCACCCATGGCGGCTTCTTCCACACCGCGTACGCCTCGGCACTCAAGCGCCTCTGGTTCCAGACCATCACCCGCGCCTCGGCGCACGCGTACCGGCGCATCGTCGCCACCAGCCGCAACGATGGCGAACTGTTCGCGCCGGTGGCCGGCGCACGGCTGCGGGTGATCGAGAACGGCGTGGACGTCGGCAAGTTCGCCGGGATGGGCGCGCACGAGCCGGGCAGGACCCTGGTCAGCTTCGGCCGCTGGTCGACCAACAAGGGCATTCCGGAAACCCTGGACCTGCTCCGCCAGCTGGTCATGCGCGATCCCGGCTGGCACCTGATCCTGGCCGGCCGCGAATACGACCTGAAGGGCGCGGACATCGAACAGCACGTCCGCGTGCGCGGCCTGCAGGCACACGTGGAACTGGCGCCGGCGCCTTCGCAGCAGGAGCTGGGCCGGCTGCTCGGACGCGCGCAGTATTTCGTCTCGCTGTCGCGCCATGAAGGCTTCGGCCTGGCCGCGATCGAGGCGATGAGCGCGGGACTGGTGCCGGTACTCGGCGACATCCCGCCTTATGCACGGCTCATCGACGAAGCGCGGATCGGCGCGCTGGTCGACGCGCAGGATCCGCAGGCTGGCGCCGACGCGGTGGGCCGGCTGGCCGGCGTCGATGCGCAGGTCTTCGCCGCGCGCAGGCAGGCGGCCATGGCCCATGCCGCGCGTTACGACTGGAATGCGGTGGTGCAGCACTACCGCGACGAGTACCGCCAGGCCGCCGGCCAGGACACCGCGCACGCGGCCCGGAGCACGCCATGAGCGCGCACGCGTCGCATCCCGGCGCAGCGCCGGCGGCGCACCGGCTCACCGTGCTGCAGTCGGTCGGCGAACCCGACGACACCACCAATCCGTACATCGTGCAGCTGCTCGATGCGATGCCGGAAGACGACGTGGCGATCCGCCACTTCAGCATGCGCGCAGCGCTGTTCTCGTCCTACGACCTGTTCCACGTGCACTGGCCCGAACAGCTCGCGCGGCACCGCATCGCCGTGGCGGCGCGGCTCAAGCAGGCCTGCTTCGCCCTGCTGCTGGCCCGCCTGTGGCTGGCGCGCGTGCCGGTGGTGCGCACCCTGCACAACGTCCAGCCACACGAGCAGGGCGATGCGATCGAGCGCCTGCTGCTGCGCGGACTGGACCGGCTGACCACGCGCAGGATCCAGATAAACGCGGCGGGCAACGACGCGGGCAACGAGCCCTTCAACAAGGCCGGCCATGCGGCTGGCAAGGAGCCGGGCAGCGCCGCCGGCCATGCCGCGACGTCCACCGACACGATCCTGCACGGCCACTATCGCGACTGGTTCGCCCACTGCCTGGTACCGCCGCACGTGCGCGGACGCCTGCTCTGCTTCGGCCTGATCCGGCCCTACAAGGGCGTCGAGGCGCTGCTGGCCGCCTTCGCCGGGCTGGACGATCCGGCCGCCACGCTGCGCATCGTCGGCAACCCGGCCAACGCGGCGATGCGCGACACCGTGGAGGCGGCCTGTGCCGCCGACCCGCGTGCCAGCGCGCGCCTGGAGTACGTCAGCGACGCAGTGCTGGCGCGCGAGATCGGCCAGGCCCAGTGCGTCGTGCTGCCCTACCGCAACATGCTCAACTCCGGTGCGCTGCTGCTGGCGCTGTCGCTGGCGCGGCCAGTGCTGGTGCCGCGCAGCGAGGCCAACATCGCGCTCGTCGCCGAAGTCGGCGCCGACTGGGTGCGCCTGTACGACGGCGAGCTGGATGCGGCGACCCTCGCGGCCGCGCTGGAACCGCGCGAGCTGCCCCGGCCCGGACGCAGCCCGGACCTGTCGCGGCGCGACTGGCCGGTGCTGGGGCGACAGCACCACGCCACCTACCTGGCCGCACTGGCCGCGCGGAGCCGGCACTGATGGCCGGCGAACCGGCCAGCGCGGCCACGCCATCGCTGGGCCGCCTCGCCGCCGGCGGCGCGCTGCTGACGATGGGCGGCCAGCTGGTCAAGACCGCGGTCCAGTTCGGCGGCATCGTCCTGCTCGCGCGCCTGCTGACACCGCGCGACTACGGCCTGTTCGCGATGGTGCTGGCGATCATCGGCGTCGGCGAAGTGGTGCGCGATTTCGGCCTCTCGTCCGCCGCGATCCAGGCCCGCCAGCTCACCGCCGGGCAGCGCGACAACCTGTTCTGGATCAACACGGGCATCGGCCTATCGCTGGCCACGTGCATGTTCGCCGCGGCCGGCGCCATCGCCGGCTTCTACCACGAGCCACTGCTGGTGCCGGTGGCGCAGGCCGCCTCGGTGACCCTGCTGCTCAACGGCCTGGCCACGCAGTTCCGTGCCGACCTCGGCCGCGGCATGCGCTTCCGCTCGCTGGCGCTGGCCGACGTCGGTGGGCAGGCCGCCGGACTGGGCACGGCCATCGCCGCGGCGCTGGCGGGCTGGGGCTACTGGGCCCTGGTCCTGCAGGCGCTGGCCCAGGCCGCGACCCTGCTGGCGCTGCTGGTGCTGGCGTCGCGCTGGCGTCCGGGCCTGCCGCGACGCGACGCGGACATGCGTCCGCTGCTGCGCTTCGGCGGCAACCTGATGGCCTCGCAGCTGCTGACCTACTTCAGCAACAACCTCGGCCAGATCCTGGTCGGCAGCCGGCTGGGACCGGTCGCGCTGGGCCACTACAACCGCGCCTTCGCCCTGCTGATGGTGCCGCTGACCCAGCTCAACGCGCCGGCGACCACGGTCGCCCTGCCGGTGCTGTCGCGGCTGCAGGACGACCCGGCACGCTACTCGGCCTTCCTGCTGCGCGGCCAGGCCACGCTGATGCACCTGCTGATGGCCGGCCTCGCCTTCGGCTGCGCGCTGGCCGATCCGCTGATCGACCTGGTCCTGGGCAAGGCCTGGGCACCGGCCGCGCCGCTGTTCCGGATCCTGCTGGTCGGCGGCCTGTTACAGGCGGCGGGCTATGCCGCGTACTGGGTGTTCCTGTCCAGGGACCTGACCGGCCCGCAGCTGCGCTATTCGATCGTCAGCCGGGTGCTGGTGATCGCGTGCATCGGCATCGGTGCGCAGTGGGGCGTGACCGGCGTCGCCACCGGCTACAGCACCGGCATGGCGATCTCGTGGCCGCTGGTGCTGTGGTGGCTCGCCCGCTGCTGTCCCGGCGCACCGACCGGCGGCATGTTGCGCGGCGGCGCGCGCGCGATGGCCGGCTACGGCCTCTGCGGACTCGCCGCGCACGTGGCCAGCCTGCCGCTGGCCGGGCTGCCGGCGCCCTGGGTACTGCTGGCCGGCGCGACCGCGATGGCCGCCACCTTCTCCCTGCTCTGCCTGCTCTGGCCCGCGTTCCGCCGCGACGTGGCCGGAATCCTGCACACCCGCACGCTCCTGCGCAGCGCGCGAAGCGACGTTTCGCCATGACCACGAGGTTTCCCCCATGCCAGTGATCGATGCACCGACCCGTTCCCGCACCGCCACCGGGGCGACACCGCCGCCGCGCGCGGCCGGCACCCGTTTCCTGATCCTGTCCGCCCACGACTACCGCACCTCGCGCCGGGCCAACATCCATTTCATCGCCGACGAACTTTCGCGGCGTGGCCCGACGCGCTTCTTCTCCCTGCGCTACAGCGCGCTGTCGCGCTGGAAGCGCGATATCCGCCTGCCGCTGGACGATCGCGCCAACCGGGTGGAACGCCACGGCCAGGTCGAATGCTTCCTGTGGAAGGCGCCCGTCCATCCGTTCAACACGCGCCGGCGCTGGCTGCGGCCGCTGGAGTCGCTGATGTTCGACTGGTATGCGCGGCATCCGCCGGCGCAGCTGGTGGCGTGGCTGCGCGAGGCCGACACGGTGGTCTTCGAGAGCGGCACGGCGGTGGTCTTCGCCGCGCTGGCACGCCGGCTCAATCCAACGGCCCGGCTGATCTACCGGGCGTCCGACAGCCTGGACGCGATCGACAGCGCGCAGTACGTGCGCGAAGCGTTCGCGCAGGCCGCCGCGGATTTCGACGCGATCGCGCTGGTCTCGCCGGCGATGGCCGCCGAGGTCGCCAGCCGCGACAACGTCTACCACGTCGGCCACGGCCTCGACCCGGGCCTGGAAGCACTCGGCGACCCGTCGCCGTACGCGTCCGGGCGGCACGCGGTCGCGGTCGGCTCGATGCTGTTCGATCCGGAGACGATCGCCATCGCCAGCCAGGCCTTCCCCGACATCACCTTCCACGTGATCGGCTCGGGCCGCGGGCGGATGCCGGGCTACGGCGACAACGTCGTGGTCCACGACGAGATGCCGCATGCGCAGACGCTGCGCTACATCAAGCATGCCGACGTCGGCATCGCCCCGTATGCCGCGGCCAACCTGCCGGCCTACCTGGCCGACAGTTCGCTGAAGCTGCTGCAGTACGACTTCTTCGCGCTGCCGGCGATCTGCCCGCACGCCGTCGTCGGCGGCTATGGCTCGCGCTTCGGCTACACGCCCGGTTCCACCGAGTCGGTGGTCGCCGCCTTCCTGAGAGCGCTGCATGCACCACGGGTGCGCTCGCGGACCGCGCTGGACTGGCCACGCACCGTGGACCGGCTGCTGCAGCCCGAACGCTATCCCGAGCTGCGGCTCGGAGCGGTGCGGAGCGATGACAGGCGTGCGCATGCTGTTGCCTGAGGCGTGGCACCGGCGCCGGCAGCGTCGCGCCCTGTACTGGTGGCAGCCAGGCGACGGCCGGATCAACGTCGGCGACCACCTGTCCAAGGTGATGGTCGAGGTGATGCTGGCGTTGCGCGACCTGGAACTGACCGGCAAGCGCGACCTCGGCCGGCGCCTGTTCGCGATCGGTTCGGTACTGCACAACGCCCGCGACGGCGAGACGGTGTGGGGCAGCGGGATCAACGCCAAGATCCCCGAACAGATGCACCGCTTCCGCAGCCTGGACGTGCGCGCCGTGCGTGGCCCGCTGACCCGGCAATGGCTGATGGAACGCGGCCTGTGCGTGCCCGAAGTGTACGGCGACCCGGCCGTGCTGATGCCCGCCTTCTATCCGCGCGAACTGGTCGGCGCGTCGCCTGCGAGCGACTTCCTGGTCATCCCCCACTTCAACGAACCGGTCGAGCGCTACGCCGCCTGGCGCGACCGCCTGCTGCTGCCGAGCGTGCGGCCGCTGGCGTTCGTGCGCGCCCTGCTCGGCGCGCGCAGGGTCGTATCCAGCTCGCTGCATGGCGTGATCCTGGCCGAGGCCTACGGCATCCCGGCCGTCTACCTGGACAGCGGCAACGGCGAGAGCCGGTTCAAGTACGACGACTACTACGCCGGCACCGGGCGGACCCGCTGGCACTCCGGAACCAGCGTCGAGGAGTGCCTGGACCTGGGTGGCAACGGGCCTTTCGACCTGGCCGCCCTGCAGCGCGGGCTGCTCGCCACCTTTCCCTACGACCTGTGGTGAGGCCGGCGCGGCCAGGCCACCACGCATCCACGAGGAGGACGCCATGAGCGCCACGGGCATCGAACCTTCGCACGCGCTGCCGGCGCCGGCGGCGACACCGTCGCTCTGGCTGGGCGGCTACCGCATGCACCTGTCCGGCCGCGAAGCGTTGTGCGCCGAACTGCTGGAAGCGCTGGACACCGGCCACAAGCGTCAGGTGTTCTTCGCCAACACCAACTTCGTTGTCCAGTGCCAGCCGTTGCGTGCGCGCATGCGGGCGCCGTCGGTGCGCGTGGTCAACGACGGCATCGGCATGGACCTGGCCGCCTGGCTGGTGCACGGTCGGCGCTTCGCCGAGAACCTCAACGGCACCGACTTCATTCCCTGGCTGGCGACCCGCAGCCAGCGTCCGCTGCGCTTCTTCCTGCTCGGCGCCAGGCCGGGGGTGGCCCTTGAGGCAGGCCGGTACCTGGAGCACGAACTCGGCCAGCAGGTGGTCGGCACCTGCGACGGTTACGGCGGCTATGCCGGCGCCGGCGACGGCCTGGTGGATGCGATCAACGCTTCAAACGCCGACGTGGTGCTGGTGGCGTTCGGCAACCCGGCGCAGGAAGCCTGGATCCTGGACAACTGCGATGCCTGCGGCGCACCGCTGATGTTCGGCATCGGCGCCCTGCTGGATTTCCTGTCCGGCAATGCGAGACGCGCCCCGCCCTGGGTGCGCACGCTGCACCTGGAGTGGCTGTTCCGGCTCGCCCACGAACCGCGGCGCCTGCTCAGGCGCTACACCCTGGACCTGGCCCGCTTCTTCAGGATCTGCGTGCAGGCCGGCCGGCGTCCCTGAGCGCCGCCGCCGGATCGGCGCGCGTGCACGGCGTGGGGTTTTGCGGGCCGGGCGCCTATAATTCCGCCACTCCCCCAGGTGGCACGCATGGCAGACCACGCCGCTTTCCCGACCCACGCCTCGCTGCCGCAGATCCAGGCGCTGGCTGCCGCCGACATGGCCGCGGTCGACACGCTGATCCGCACCCGGCTGGCCTCGGACGTGGTCCTGATCAACCAGATCGCCGAGCACATCGTCTCGGCCGGCGGCAAGCGCCTGCGGCCGATGCTGGTCGTGCTGGCCGGCCAGGCCACCGCGGCCGACGCACGTGCCGGTGCCGACCACCACCAGCTGGCGGCGATCGTCGAGTTCATCCATACCTCGACCCTGCTCCACGACGACGTGGTCGACGAATCCGACCTGCGCCGCGGCCGCAGCACCGCCAACGCGATCTGGGGCAACGCCGCCAGCGTGCTGGTCGGCGACTTCCTCTATTCGCGCAGCTTCCAGCTGATGGTGGAGCTGGACCGGATGGAAGTGATGCAGGTGCTGGCCGACACCACCAACCGCATCGCCGAAGGCGAGGTGCTGCAGCTGCTGCACGTGCGCAACCCGGACACCGACGAGGCCGCCTACCTGCGGGTGATCGAGCGCAAGACCGCGGTGCTGTTCGCCGCCGGCACCCGCCTCGGCGCGCTGGCCTCGGGTGCGGACGAAGCCGTCCAGCGGGCGCTGTACGACTACGGCATGAACCTGGGCTACGCCTTCCAGATCGCCGACGACGTGCTCGACTACACCGCCGATGCCGCCGACCTGGGCAAGAACCTGGGCGACGACCTGGCCGAGGGCAAGGCCACGCTGCCGTTGATCCACGCCATCGCCCACTCGGACGACGCCACCCGCCAGCGCCTGCGCGCAGTCGTGGAGGAAGGCGACAGCACGGCGATGCCGGACGTTCTGGCCGCGATCCACGCCACCGGCGGCCTGGACTACAGCCGCCAGCGTGCCTTCGATTACGCCAGGGCCGCCGAAGCGGCGCTGGCCGGTTTGCCCGAAACCGCCGCAGTGGCCGCGCTGCGCGGCCTGGCCCGCTACGCGGTCGAGCGCACCCACTGAGCGCACCGGACCACCGCGTGCATATCGGGCGGTAACGGACCGCCCGATGCGCCGGTTCCGATCAGTCCCCGAACCGCTCGTCGAAGAAGTTTTCCAGCATCACGAACGCACGCCGCGCGGCACGCTCGTCGTAGCGGCAATTGCTGGCCGGATCGTTGCCGGCGCTTTCCTCGGCGAAGCAGTGCACCGCGCCGCTGAAGTTGACGAACTGCCAGTCGGCGCCACCCGCATCCATTTCCTTGCCGAAAGCGACGATGTCGTCGTGGCTGACGTTCTTGTCGGCCGCGCCGTTGAGCACGAGCAGCGGCGCCTTGACCGCACCGGCCTGCGCCGGCTGGGTCGTGCCCAGGCCACCGTGCAGGCTGGCCACGCCGGCCAGCGGCACGCCGGCGCGGGCCAGTTCCAGCACCGTGGTGCCGCCGAAACAGAAACCGACTGCGCCGATCCGCGCCGGATCCACCGGCGCCTTGCCGGCCTGCGCCTTCAGCACCTCCACCGCCTTCTCCGCGCGCGCGCGCAGCAGCGGCAGGTCGCCGCGCAGCGCACCGGCGACCTTGCCGGCCTCGGCGCTGTCCTTCGGCCGCACCGTGCTGCCGTAGACGTCGGCGACCAGCACCACGTAGTCGTCGCCGGCCACGCGTCGCGCAGTCTCGACCGACGCATCGGTCACGCCCATCCAGTTGGGCACCATCACCAGGCCGGGCCGGCGGTCGCTGTCCTCGTCGTCGTAGACCAGCACGCCGCTGAAGCGGTCCTTGCCGATCGTCCATTCCACCTTCTCGGTGCGCGGCTTGGCCACGGCGGGCAGCGAAGCCGCCACGGCGAGCAGGGCGCCTGCGGCGATTGCGAAATTGCGCATGGTCGGTCCTTCAGGTTGTCGGGATGGCGAGTGTAATCCGCGCCCCGCTGCCACCGTCGTGGACGTGTTTGCGCAAAGGGCAGCGCGGCGCGCAGGACCGCGGCGACCTTCCGGGTCGTGCGTCCCCGCCATGCAAGGCGGGGCGGGCGCTAGGGGGCGACGCCGAGCCCCGGGATGCTGCTGATCGCGTCGGGGTCGAAACCGGCCAGCGCGGCGAAGTGGCGGCCGCGCTCGGTGTAGTCGCGATAGGCACCGAAGCTGGGCGCGCCGGGCGACAGCAGTATCACGCCGTCGCCATCGAGCAAGCGTCGCGCACGCGCCACCGCATCGGCCAGGTCCTCCGCCGCTTCCAGCGCGAAACGGCCTTCGGCCGCCAGCGGCTGCAGCAGCGCATGGATGCGCGGGCCGTTGCCGCCCATCGTCACGATCGCCGATGGCGGCATCGTGTCGTCGCGCAGACGCGAGGCGAAGTCGGCCCAGTCCAGCCCGCGGTCGTGGCCACCGAGCAGGATCGCCACGCGCCGCGCGCGATGGCAGTCCAGCGCGGCCAGGCTGGCGTGCGGCGTGGTGCTGATCGAATCGTTGACCCAGGCAATCCCGTCTCGCTCGCCCAGCCACTGCAGCCGGTGCGGCAGCGGACGGAAGTCGAGTGCGGCAGGCGCCAGCGGCGCGGCATCCACGCCCAGCGCTTCGATCGCGGCCATCACCGCGCACAGGTTGCCGCGGTTGTGCCGGCCCGGCAGCGGCACCGCCGCGGTGTCGAACACGAATGCGTCGCCGCGGAACAGCGCGTCGCCGCGCAGGTGCCAGCCGTCGGCGCGGTTGAACCACAGTACGCGGCTGTCGGGCAGGTCGAGCGCGGCCAGGCGCGGATCGGCGGCGTTGAGCACCGCCGTTCGCGGACGCGCGTCGGTGACCAGCCTCAGCTTGTCCTCGACGTAGCGCGCCTCGCTGCCGTGCCAGTCCAGGTGCTCGGGGAACAGGTTGAGCACCACTGCCACTTCCGGACGCACGCCGCTGGTGGCGACATCGCCGGTCTGGTAGCTGGACAGCTCGATCGCCCAGAACTCCGGCGCCGGGTCCTCGGCCACTTCCAGCAGCGGCAGGCCGATGTTGCCGGCCAGCGCGGTGCGATGGCCGCCCGCGCGCAGCAGGTGCGCCAGCAGCGAGGTGGTGGTGCTCTTGCCCTTGGTCCCGGTGACGCAGGCGGTGCGTGCATCGGGATGGGCGGCGAACCACAGCGTGGTGCCGCCGATGAAACGGGTGCCGCGTGCCGCCGCGGCCTGCGCCTCGGGCCGGTACGGACTGATCCCCGGCGACTTCACCACCACGTCGAACGCCGACAGTGAGTCGGCATCGGCATGCGTCATCGTCGCCAGCAGCGGATCGCCCAGCGCCGCCGCTTCGGCGGCCTCGGCCTCGTTGCAGAACAGGGTCAGCGGCAATGCCGGCAGTTGCGTGCGCAGCGCACGCCAGGCGGCGCGGCCTTCGCGGCCCCAACCCCACAGCGCGACGCGGGCTCCCTCAAGCTGCGAAACGCGCACGCACCCGCTCCCACACGGAGGCCGGGACGCGGTGCTCGCCGGCGATCTCCAGCAACGGCTCGACCGCCAGTTCGGCCGGATCCAGCTGCGGCTGGATCTGGTGCACGAAGCGCGCGACCAGCGTGTCCTCGCGCCAGTCCGCGCGCGCGGCCAGCGCAGCCATCGCCGCACGCGACTCGCGGCCTTCGCCGACGCACTCGAACGGTTTGTGGTCCTGGAACTCCAGCAGCGCGTCGAAGCCCGGCGCCTGGCTGGCATCGTCGAGCAGGTTGCGGCCGAAGATCCGCACCAGCCGGGTCTTGGGCATGAACGGCGCCAGCGCCAGGAACACGAAGTGGCACTTCGGGCACAGCCCGCACCAGCGCTGCGCCGGCTTCTCGCCGAGGATGTGGAAGTTGCGGTTGCAGCTGGAGAAGTGCGCGTCGTAGTGGTCGCTCTTGGCGAACTGGCGCGCGACCGCAAGCTCCGACAGCGGCCGCAGCAGCGAGTAGTAGTGCAGGTCCGCCGCGACGGTGCGCTCGACGTGTTCGCCGAACGCCTGCTCGAAGGCCCAGCCCTTGGACCACTGGTGGTTCACCTCGCCGGTACCGGGGATCAGGCTGCCGTAGCTGGCCGAGCGTTCGTTGGAGAACACCACCTGCCCTGCACCGGTCAGCACCGCGGCCAGCACCAGGATCGCCGAGTTCACCGCAGTCACCGGGATGTGGCCGTTGTACGCGCCCTGGCGGTTGATCTCGAACAGCTGCGGCGCCAGCGCGCGGCCGACGTTGAGCGTCGGCAGCCCGGTGCGTTCGGCGCAGGTGCGGATCAGCTGCGAGCCGCCGATCCAGGCCACGGTCTGCTCCACCCCCGCCGCGCGCAGCGCTTCGATGCTGACCAGCGAATCCTTGCCGCCGCCGATCGCCACCAGCGCGCGTGTGGGCAAACGCAGCGCCGGCGCGGGTGCGGCCGGCGCCGCCGCTTCTGCCGGGAAGCGGATCCGGCCGTGCAGGTCCAGGCCGTTGCGGTAGGCGAACTCGCCCAGGCCATTGAGGTAGACCTGCTCCAGCAGCACCGCGGTGGCCGCGTCGATGGCGTAGCCGTCGATGCGGATCTGCGACGGCACCGCGGCCTTGTAGTAGCTCACGCCGGCGACCAGGTGCAGCAGGCGCAGCGCGGACTCGACCGCCGCGGCACGCGCGCCGTCCAATGCGCCGCTCCCGCCAAAGAACGGCGCGCCGGGCACGGTGATGGTTTCCACCAGTTCCGGGCCGTCGTCGAAGGCGTAGGCAAGCTCGGCCACGCCGGTGGCCGCGTCGAAGCCGCAGCGCACGAAGCGGAAAACCCGGATGGCGTCTCGATCGAAAATGGTCATGCAATATCCATGGTGGAACCGCCCCGCCGCCGCAGGTAGCGACGGCAGAGCACGAAGGCGATGGCGAATGCCGGCAGCGAGCCGATCAGCAAGGCCGCGAGCGTAGCGCCTAAAACAATCGAAGGCACCCACGCGGCCAGTTCCCGCAGTGGCATGCCGCCGGAGGCGACGCTGCGGTCGACCAGCCCGGTGAGCATCACCCAGAAGGCGACCGCCAGCGGGTACAGCAGCAGGGTCAGCGCGGTCGCCCGCGCGGCCATCCCGGCGGGGCCCCAGGGATGCCCGGCGCCGGCCGCCCGCTGCTGCCAGGCGCTGGCGAGCCAGGCCGCGGCCAGCGCGGCCAGGGTGCCGGTCGGGCTCCACTGCACGCCGTTGCGCAGGGCCTCGCCCAGCGACTGCTCGAACACGAACCCCGAGGCCACCAGGTAGCCCGCCACGGCGACGGCCGTGGCGGACAGCGCCGCCAGCAGGATGAACTCAGCCCGCGGACCCATCGATCACATCCTCCGCCGGCAACGCGCGCAGGTTGTAGGTGCTGGACATCGCCCGGCCATAGGCGCCCGCGTCGGCAACCAGCATGACCTCGCCTGGCGTGGTCGCCGCCGGCAGGTGCCGGTTCCGGCCGAACACATCGCTCGATTCGCAGATCGGGCCGACCACGTCGAACACGCCGTCGGCCGGCTCGTCGATGCGCTGCAGGTTGACGATGTCGTGCCAGGCGTCGTACATCGCCGGCCGCACCAGCGTGTGCATGCCCGCATCCAGGCCGACCCGGCGCACGCCGTCCTTCTCGATCACCTGGGTGGCGTGGGCCAGCAGCACGCCGGCCTCGGCGACCAGGTAGCGGCCCGGCTCGATCACCAGCCCGAACGCCGGATGCACCGCCTTCACCTCGGCCAGGCCGAGCGCCCAGGCGGCGACGTCGAACGGCTCGTCGTCGGCGCTGTACGGGATCGGCAGGCCGCCACCGATATCGATCGTGGCCACGGTGCCGATGCGGCGGGCGAAGCCGGCCAGTTCGTCGCACATCTGCCGCCAGTGGCCGGCGTTCTCCACGCCGCTGCCCAGGTGCGCGTGCAGGCCGGTGATGGTGATGCCCAGCGCGCGCGCGACATCGACGAACTCGTCCACCCGCTGTGCCGACAGGCCGAACTTGGAATCCTTGCCGCCGGTGTTGACCTTCTGGTGGTGGCCGTCGCCGTGGCCCAGGTCGATGCGCAGCCAGACCTGGCGGCCGCGGAACACTTCCGGCCAGCGGCGCAGCGCCTCGACGCTGTCCACGGTGACGGTGACGCCGAGCGCGAACGCCTCTTCGTATTCGTGCACCGGGGCGAAGCTGGGCGTGAACAGCACGCGGCCGCGGTCCAGTTCCGGCAACGTGGCGAACACGTGCTGCAGCTCGCCCAGCGACACGCATTCCAGGCCGAAGCCCTCCTCGACCAGCGTGCGCAGGATCGCCGGGTGCGGGTTGGCCTTGATCGCGTAGAAGCGCTGGTCGATCGCGGCGACCGACTTCAGCGCGCGCGCCCGCTCGCGCACGGTCGGCAGGTGGTAGACGTAGCGCGGCGTGCCGGTGGCGGCCAGCTCCAGCAGGCGCTCGCGCTCGCCGCGCCACCACGGCTGCGGCCGCGGCCGCACCGCGCCGTTGAGCTCGCGCCAGCGCGGGCCGAACACGTCCTTCTCCAGCACCGGCATCGCGCCGCTGTCGATCAGCGCGGCGTGCAGGTCGGGCAGCAGGCCGTCGGCGTCGGCCTCGTCGATCACGAAGGTCAGGTTCAGGTCGTTGGACGACTGCGAGATCATGTGCACGCGTTCGTGGCCGAAGCTGGAAAACACTTCGGACAGCTTGTGCAGCAGCGAGCGCATGCCGCGCCCGACCAGGGTGATCGCCGCGCAGGGCACGATCACCTTGACCCGGCCGATCTTCTCCAGGTCGGCGGCCAGCGCCGCCAGCGCGTTCTCGCTGAGCAGGTTCTCGCTCGGATCCAGCGACACGGTGACGTTGGTCTGCGAGGTGCCGATCATGTCGACCGACAGGCCGTGGGTGCGGAACAGCGCGAACACTTCGGCCAGGTAGCCGACCTGCTGCCACATGCCGATGTCTTCCACCGACACCAGCACCACGCCGTTGCGGCGGCTGATCGCCTTCACTCCGGGCACGGTCGCCGCGCTGCGGTCGATGGTCGTGCCCGGCAGCTCCGGCCGCTCGGTGTCGAGGATCGCCATCGGCACGCCGGAATCGCGGCACGGCTTGATCGAGCGCGGGTGCAGCACCTTGGCGCCGGTGGTGGTGATTTCCTGCGCCTCGGCATAACCGAGCCGGCTGAGCAGGCGCGCATCGGGCACTTCGCGCGGGTTGGCGCTGAACATGCCCGGCACGTCGGTCCAGATCTCGACCTTCGAGGCGCCGAGCAGCGCACCGAAGTACGCGGCCGAGGTATCCGAGCCGCCGCGGCCGAGGATCGCGGTACCGCCGTCCTGGTGCCGCGAGATGAAGCCCTGGGTGATCAGCAGCCGGGTCGGCTGCGCGGCGAAGCGCGCGCGCCAGCCCGCGTCGGACTGCCACTGGCAGTTCACCGACAGCCGCCGCGACCACTCGCTCTGGTTGGCCTGCGGCGGCAGCGCGTCGAGCCACTCGCGCGCGTCCATCCAGCCCATGTCCAGGCCCTGCGCGTGCAGGTAGGCGGCGCCGAGCGTGGACGACAGCAGTTCGCCCTGGCCGAGCACTTCGGCCTGCCAGTCGAGCGGCCGCGTGGCCGCACGCGGATCGGCGAGCAGGCCGCGCAGCGCGGCCAGGCGCACAGCGAGCACCGCCTCGGCATCGAGCTCGAGTTCGCCGGCGAACTCATGGTGGCGCTGCTCGAGCGCGGCCACGCGCTGGGCGCTGTCGGCGGCGCCGTCGGCAATGGCGGTCAGTTCGTTGGTGACACCCGACAGCGCCGAAACCACCACCAGCACCCGCCCGCCGGTCTGCTCCGCGCGCTGTTTGGCCAGTTTCCCGATCGTGTCCCAGCGATGGCGACGCGACACCGAGGTGCCGCCGAACTTGAGGACGATCCAGCCGCCGGAGGCGGCATCTTGCACAGGCGAAACTGCAGACATGGAGTATGTGGGAGACCACCCGACCACCGGGCATGAACCGTCGATTCTAAGCCGAATCGCCGGGCAAAACGCTTCGGCGGTGGCACGACGGCAGGGTCACAGGTGCAACCATCGTCGCGTCCCGCAACCGCGCGGCGCCACACGGGACGCCATACTCGCGTGCTGCCCACCGGAGCCCGCACATGCCTGTCCGCCGCTACGCCCAGCTCGACGTGTTCTCGCCCCGTCCCGGCGCCGGCAATCCGCTGGCGGTGGTCCATGACGCCGCCGGCATGGACGAGGCGGCGATGCAGGCGTTCGCGACCTGGACCAACCTGTCGGAAACCATCTTCTTCCTGCCGCCGACGACGGCCGAAGCCGATTACCGGATTCGCATCTTCACCCCGAAGATGGAGCTGCCCTTCGCCGGACACCCCAGCGTCGGCGCGGCCTGGGCTGCGCTGGACGCCGGCGTGGCCCGCGACCGCGACGGCCGGCTGGTGCAGGAGTGCGCCGCCGGCCTGTTGCCGGTGCGGATCGGGCGCAGCGGCGGCCAGGTGCGGCCGTCGGTACGCAGTCCGCGCGCGCAGCCGCGCACGGTCGAAGCCCCTGCCTGGCTGCACGGCGAGCGGATCTGGGGCGCGGCCCGCGGCGCACTGGCGCCGGCGTTGTGGAACAACGGTCCGGACTGGTGGCTGCTGGAGCTGGCCGACGAAGCCGCCGTCCGTGGCCTGGTGCCCGACCAGGCCGCCATCGCCGCCCTGCCCGGCAGCGGCAAGCTCGCGGTGTTCGCCGCGGCCGGCCCGACCGGCGGCGCCCAGTTGGTGGTCCGCGCCTTCGCTCCCGGGGTCGGCATCGCCGAGGACCCGGCGACCGGCAGCGTCAACGCCAGCATTGCCACCCTGCTGCACCGGCACGGTCGCCTGCCCGGCGTGGATGGCCGCTATGTCGCCAGCCAGGGCCGCGAGATCGGCCGCGATGCGCGCCTGGAACTGGAGGTGGACGCCGACGGCGAAGCCTGGGTCGGAGGCCAGGTGCATGCGGTGATCCGTGGCACGGTGGACTGGTAACCTCGGCCGCTCCCCCGACCAGGATCCACTCCCATGGCCACGCGCCCGTTCGTGCAGGTGGACGTGTTCGCCGACCGCCCCGGCGCCGGCAACCCGTTGGCCGTGGTGCTCGATGCCGCCGGCCTGGACGACGCGGCGATGCAGGCCATCGCGCGCTGGACCCGGTTGCCGGAAACCACCTTCGTGTTCCCGCCGGCCCGCCCCGGCGCCAGCTACGGCATCCGCATGTTCAGCCCGAAGCGCGAGGTGCCGTTCGCCGGGCATCCGAGCGTCGGCACCGCCCACGCGGTGCTCGAGGCCGGGCTGGCCGAACCGCAGGACGGCCTGCTGCTGCAGGAAGGCATCGCCGGCCTGCTGCCGCTGCGGGTGGACATGGACGGCGGCGTGCGCCGGATCGCGATCCGCACGCCGCGCTCGCGGCTGGTCGAGACCGCCGACGGCCGCGGCTCGCGCATGGCCGAGGCGCTGGACTGGCTGCCGCTGGGCGAACTGCCGCCGGCACTGATGGACGGCGGCCGCCGCTGGTGGCTGGCCGAGGCTCGCGACGAGGCCAGCCTGCGCAACGCAATGCCCGACTGGGAGGCGATCGCCAGCCTGGCCCGCGCCACCGAAAGCATGGGCGTGCTCGCGTTCGCCCGCTGCCTGGGCAACGACTACCAGGTCGCCGCGCGCGCGTTCGTCGGCGGGCCAGCGCTGTTCGAGGACGCCGCCTCCGGCGCGGCCAACGCCACGCTGGCCGCATGGCTGGCGCTGCGCGACGCCCTGCCGGGCCGCGATGGCCGCTACCGGGTCAGCCAGGGCCGCGAGGTCGGCTACGACGCACGGCTGGAGATGCAGGTCGACGCCGAGGGCGAGGTCTGGTCGGGCGGCCAGGTGGCCAGCGTCGTGCGCGGCACGATCGACTGGCGTTGACCCTTCGGGACCGGCGACCCCGCTACAGGGCCGAGTGCACCCACCACAGCGACGCCAAGCCGGCGACCAGCACGACCGCGCCGAGCCGGCGCAATGCCGTGTCCGGCTGGCCGAGCAGCTGTTCCATCGTCCGCCGCCACAGGCCCGGCGCGGCGAACAGGAACAGCCCCTCGATCACCGCGACCAGGCACAGCGCCTGGAGCAGCGCGACCGGCATCAGCGGTCGTTCTTGAAGTACTGCAGGAACGGGTCGTTCTTGTCGATCACGATCACGCCCTGGCCGTCGGCGAACGCGCCCCGGTAGGCCTCCAGGCTGCGGTGGAAGGCGAAGAACGCCGGGTCCTGGTTGGCCGCGTTGGCGAACAGGCGCGCGGCCTGGGCATCGCCTTCGCCGCGCAGCTTCTGCGCATCGCGTTCGGCCTCGGCCACGAGCACCGCCTGGTCGCGGTCGGCCTGCGCGCGCACCGTGCGCGCCTGCTCCTCGCCCTCGGCGCGCAGCGCGCTGGCCACCTGCTTGCGCTCGGCGCGCATGCGGTCGTAGACCTGCTTGATCACGTCGCTGTCGGTCGGCAGGTCGATCTGCTTGAGGCGGATGTCGACGATGCGCATGCCCAGCGTCTCGGCGCCGCGGTTGATGCCTTCCAGCTGCTTGGCGATCACCTCGCTACGGTCGCCCGAGACCAGCTGGGTCAGGGTCCGCGAGTTGATCTCGTTGCGCAGCGAATCCTTGATGATCGGCGCCAGGCGGTCGGAAGCGGCCGACTCGTCGCCGCCGGTGGCCCGGTAGAACGCGCGCGCGTCGTTGATGTAGCCGATCGCGACGAAGTCCACGCTGACGTCCTTGCGCTCGGAGGTCAGGTAGCGCTCCGGCGAGAAGTCGACCAGGGCGAAGCGGCTGTCGAAGGTGCGCACGCTCTCGACCAGCGGCCACTTGAAGTGCAGGCCCGGGCCGATGTCGGTGCGGGCGACGCGGCCCAGGTTCAGGACCAGGCCGACCTGGCCTTCGCGGACCACGTAGACCGAGCCGAGCAAGCCCAGCAGGATGGCGGCCGCCAGGGTGATCCAGACGGAATGTTTCATCGGGTGGGCTCCTCGCGGCCGGTGCGCACGGGATCACGCACGCCGCTGCGTACCGGTTCGGGACTGCTCTCGATCGCCGGCAGCAGCGCCTCGGCGGGCGGCGCGGTGGCGGCCGCCGAAGGCTGCGCGGCAGCGCCCGCCGCAGGCATCGGCACGTAGATCAGCTGGCGGCCGTCGCCGCCGACCACCTTGCGGTTCTTCGACAGCACGTCCTGCACGGTTTCCAGCCACAGCCGCTGGCGGGTGACTTCCGGCGCGTTGCGGTATTCGTCGCGCAGCAGGCTGAAGCGGGCCACGTCGCCCTCGGTCTGGGCGATCTTGGCCGCCTTGTAGCCCTCGGCCACGGTGCGCCGGCGTGCCGCTTCGCCGCGCGCCTCGGGGACGACCCGCGCGGCGTAGGCGCGGGCCTCGTTGATCAGCTGGTCCTTGATCTGCTGGGCGCTGTTGACCTCGTCGAAGGCCGGCTTGACCTCCTCCGGCGGGCGCGCGTCCTGCAGGTTCAGTTCGGTCACCACCAGGCCGGTGCGGTAGGCGTCCAGCGAGGTCTGCAGCTGCTGCGCGGCGCTGGCCGACAGCGGGCCGCGCGCGCCGAGCACGGTATCCAGGTCGGCGCGGCCGACCTGCTCGCGGACCACGCTCTGCGCGACCTGCTCGAGCACACGGTCGGCATCGCGCGAACCGAACAGGTACAGGCGCGGGTCGCCGATGCGGTACTGCACGTTCATCGCCACGTTGACGATGTTCTCGTCGCGGGTCAGCACCGGCACGGTATTGCTGAAGGTCTTGATCTGGGTCGCGTTGACCTTGATCACCCGCTCCACCGGCCACGGCCACTTCAGGTTCGGGCCGGGCTGCATGACCCGGGCGAACTGGCCGAAGCGCAGGACCACGCCGCGCTGCTGTTCGCCGACGAGCTGGAAACTGCTCAGCAGCACCAGCAGCGCCACGCCCAGCAGGATCCAGCGGCCGATGCCGCCGCCGTTGCCGCCACCGAACAGGTCGCGCAGCCGCGCCATCACGCCGTCCAGGCCGCCACCGCCGTTGCCGGAGGGACGACGCGGCGGCCAGGGATTGCGCGGCGGGTTGTCGGGGGAGTCCCCACCCTTGCCAGGGCCTTTACCGGGGGTGTTCCAGACCATGAAAGCTCCGTGTCGATGGGGCCTGTCCACGGCCGTGGCCATGGACCGCTCGGGTTTCGATTCTAGCAAGACCGCGCCGACGCCCCCCCGCGGGCCGGGGCCTTCGTCCCCGCGGCTCCGCCAGCGCGCATACAGGAACAGGCCTGGCGACGGGGCTGCGGCGATCAGTCGTCCACGCGCGCCGGTAGCAGCGCGCGCAGCGGCTCGCCATCGGCGCGTGCGGCCAGGCGCTCGGCCTCGCCGCGCGGCAGGTCGACCTGCAGCAGCCAGCCGTGCTCGTCGGCCTGTTCCGAACGCACCGCCTCGAGCTGGTGCAGGCGCGCGCGCAGGCGTCCGGCCTGCGGCGGCAGGCGCAGTTCGCCGAACGCGCGCTGCAGGTCCAGGCGCCGCGCCAGCGCGGCCTGCAGCAGCTCCAGGCCGCGGCCGTCGCGCGCGGACAGCCAGACGCGCTCGCGGTGGCCGGGGTCGTCGGGCTCGCCGCCACTGTGGTCGTGGCGCGGGTCGGCGCCCTCGATCCGGTCGATCTTGTTGAACACCAGCAACTGCGGCAGCTCGCCGGCCCCGACCTCGGCCAGCACCGCGTCGACCTGGGCGATGCGGTCGTCGCGCTGCGGGTCGGCGGCGTCGACCACGTGCAGCAGCAGGTCGGCCTCGCGCGCTTCCGACAGAGTCGAGCGGAACGCGGCGACCAGTTCGTGCGGCAGGTCGCGGACGAAACCGACGGTATCGGCCAGGACCACGCTGCCGCCCGGCAGCGCGACCCGGCGCACGGTCGGGTCGAGCGTGGCGAACAGCTGGTCGGCGGCGTAGGCGTCGGCGCCGGTCAGCGCGTTGAACAAGGTCGACTTGCCGGCGTTGGTGTAGCCGACCAGCGCGACCCGCGGCAGTTCGCTGCGCACGCGGGCGCGGCGCATCTGGGTGTGCTGCACCTCGACCTTGTCCAGCCGGCGCTGCAACTGCTCCAGGCGCTTCTGCAGCAGGCGGCGGTCGGTTTCCAGCTGGGTTTCGCCGGGACCGCGCAGGCCGATCGAGCCGCCGCGCTGGCGCTCCAGGTGGCTCCAGCCGCGGACCAGGCGGGTGGCCATGTGCCGCAGCTGGGCCAGCTCGACCTGCAGCTTGCCTTCGTGGCTGCGCGCGCGCTGGGCGAAGATGTCCAGGATCAGGCCGGTGCGGTCGACCACGCGCCGCTCCAGTGCCCGCTCCAGGTTGCGTTCCTGGACAGGACTGAGCGGATGGTTGACCAGGACCAGGTCGGCGCCGGTGGCGTCGGCGGCAGCCTTCACTTCCTCGAGCTTGCCGCTGCCGATCAGGGTCGCCGGGTTGGGCCGGTCGATGCGCGCGGTCAGGGTCGCGGCCACGCTGGCACCGGCCGAACGGGCCAGGTCGGCGAATTCCTCGAGCACATCCTCGGCCACGGCCCCACCGGCGTGGGGCTGGATCAGCAGCGCGTGTTCACCCTTGCGGGATCTTTCGAACAATCAGGACTCCGGTGTTGGAGAGGCGCGAATCACTCGGCCTCGTCGCCACCTTCCCCGGATTCGCCCTGCACGTAACCACCGCCCGGGCCAACCCGGACATTGCGCGACGGCACGACCGTGGAAATGGCGTGCTTGTAGACCATCTGGCTGACGGTGCTGCGCAGCAGCACCACGAACTGGTCGAAGGACTCGATCGTACCCTGCAGCTTGATGCCGTTCACCAGGTAGACCGACACCGGCACGCGTTCACGGCGCAGTGCGTTCAGGAAAGGATCCTGCAGTGATTGCCCCTTGGACATCGATGTTTCCCCCTTGCTCTTCATTGGAGCGTTCTTCTTATGGGTGGTGCTTGGGTGGTGCCGCGGACCTCCCCGGCCCAAGGGCATGTTACACAAGCCCGCGCCGGCGGGCCGCTTCCGGGCCGCCGAGGAAGCAGGAAACGGCTTCCGCCAGTTGATCGCCGTCACGTTCCGGATCGAACCAGCGCGCGTCCAGCTCGCCGCGCAGCCAGGTCAGCTGGCGCTTGGCCAGCTGGCGGGTGGCGAAGATACCGCGGTCGCGCAGCTCCGCGCTGTCGAAGACGCCGTCGAGGTGCTCCCAGGCCTGGCGGTAGCCGACCGCGCGCAGCGCCGGCAGGTCCAGCGGCGCCGGATGGTCGCGCAGCGCAGTCAGCGCGCGCAGGCCGCGCACCTCGTCGAGGAAGCCGGTGGCCAGCATCGCGTCGAAGCGGTGGGCGATCCGCGCATGCAGCGTCGCCCGCCCGGCCGGGGCCAATACGAGCTTGAGCACGCGCAGCGGCAGTCGCGGCGGCGGCGGGTCGCGCTGCCACGCGCTGATCGGCCGGCCACTGAGCCGGAACACCTCCAGCGCACGCTGGATCCGCTGCGCGTCGCCGGGGCGGATGCGGGCGGCGGCGGCGGGATCGACCCGGGCCAGCTCCGCATGCAACGCGTCCCAGCCAACCGCCTGGGCCTGTGCAGTGATCGCCTCGCGCAGCGCCGGATCGGCCTCGGGCATCGGCGCCAGTCCGCGCAGCAGCGCGCGGAAATACAGGCCGGTGCCACCGGCCAGCACCGGCAACCCGCCGCGGGCGAGGATGCCGTCGATCGCCACGCGCGCATCGGCGGCGAACTCGGCCGCCGAATACGGCTGCCACGGCTCGCGCACGTCGATCAGGTGGTGCGCGACGCCGGCACGTTCGGCCAGGTCCGGCTTGGCCGCGCCGATGTCCAGGCCGCGGTAGACCAGCGCCGAATCGACGCTGACGATCTCGCCTCCGTAACGCCGGGCCAGTTCGATCGCGAAGGCGGTCTTGCCCGAGGCGGTGGGACCCATCACGGCGATGGCGGACGGGCGGGTATCGACAGGCATCGCGGGATTCTAGCCCGCCACAGCGGGCGCTCCCCTGGCTGGTCGCCTCGGCACGGGGTACTGCTCGAGCGCCGGGCGCTCTCCGCCGCTCAGGACATCAGTCCTCGGGCCAGATAATCGCCGGCCGGGCGTCCTTGCGCGGCGCCGGCACGGCGGCCACGGCCTCCCACACCTTCAGCGCGTCGACGGTGGCGGCCACGTCGTGCACGCGCACGATCTTCGCCCCGCGCTGCGCGGCGAGCAGGTGCGCGGCCACCGAACCGGGCATGCGTTCGGCCGGCGCCTGGCGCCCGGTCAGCTCGCCGATCGTGCGCTTGCGCGACAGCCCCGCCAGCACCGGCACGCCCAGTTCGCTGAAGCGTTCGAGCCGCGCCAGCAGCTCCAGGTTGTGCGCGGTGGTCTTGCCGAAGCCGAAGCCCGGGTCGACGACGAGGTTCTTCTTGGCGATGCCGGCCAGTTCCGCGGCGAAGATGCGCTCGGCCAGGAAACGGTGCACCTCGGCGACGACATCGTCGTACCGGGGATCGTCCTGCATCGAACGCGGCTCGCCGCGCATGTGCATCAGCACGACCGGCACGCCGAGCGCGGCGGCGACCCCGAGCGCGCCTTCGCGGCCCAGCGCGCAGACGTCGTTGATCATGCCGGCGCCGGCGGCCACCGCCGCACGCATCACCTCCGGCTTGCAGGTGTCGACACTGACCGGCAACGCCGTCTCGCGCACCAGCCGCTCGATCACCGGGATGACGCGGCGCAGCTCTTCCTCGACCGGGACTTCGTCCGATCCCGGGCGGGTGGACTCGCCGCCCACGTCGAGGATGTCCGCGCCTTCTTCAGCCAGCTTCAGGCCATGCGCGACCGCGGCTTCGGTCGTGGCGTGCGCGCCACCGTCGGAAAACGAGTCGGGGGTGACGTTGACGATGCCCATCACCCGGGCACGGTCGAGCTTCAGGATGCGGCCGGCGCAATCCAGCTGCGGCGAGATGTCGAACACGGCTTCCCCTCAGGAACGGGGGCGACCCGAACGGATCGCCTCGGCGTCGAAGCGGTCGGCGCGGCGGCGGGCGTAGAAACCGAACGCGAACACTGCGCCGGCCAGCACCACGCTGATCCCCACCAGGTCGATCGGCAGGCGCCCGAGCGCGTAGAACAGCGTGGTCACCGTGAGCATGACCGAGGCGCCGGCGAAAGCGCCGGACACCCATGGCCGCCACGGATTGCGGATGAAATAGCTGCGCTGCGGTTCGCGGTCCTGCTGCGGATCGGCCATGCGCGATCCCTCAGGTCTGCGTGGCAGGGCCACCCACCGGCGGCAGCGGACGCGGGCCGCTCTTGTCGCCGCCATCCTTGCCGGACTTGCCCCAGCCCATCGGCGGCGGCGGCTCGCGGCCTTCCATGATCGCGTCGATCTGCGGCGCGTCGATGGTTTCGTACTGCAGCAGCAGCTGGCTCATCGCGTGCAGCTTGTCGATGTTCTCGGTCAGCAGCGTCTTGGTCTTGGCATAGGCGCGATCCAGGATCGAACGCACGACTTCGTCGATGCGGCGCGCGGTGTCGTCGGAGACGTTCTTGTGCTGGGTCACCGAGCGGCCGAGGAACACCTCGTCCTCCTGCTCGCCATAAGCAATAGGCCCCATCTCGTCGCTCAGGCCCCACTTGGTGACCATGTTGCGCGCCATCTTGGTCGCGCGCTCGATGTCGTTGGACGCGCCGGTGGTGACCTTGTCTTCGCCGAAGATCAGCTCTTCGGCCACGCGCCCGCCGTACAGCGAGCACAGCTGCGACTCAATCGCCACGCGGTTCATCGAATAGCGGTCGCCCTCGGGCAGGTACATGGTCACGCCCAGCGCCCGGCCACGTGGAATGATGGTGACCTTGTAGACCGGGTCATGCTCGGGCACCAGGCGGCCGACGATGGCATGGCCGGCTTCGTGGTAGGCGGTCAGCGTCTTCTCGTCCTCGCTCATCGCCATCGAGCGGCGCTCGGCGCCCATCAGGATCTTGTCGCGGGCACGGTCGAAGTGGTCCATGCGGACCTCCTTCGCGTTCTCGCGCGCGGCGAACAGCGCCGCCTCGTTGGCCAGGTTGGCCAGGTCGGCGCCGGAGAAGCCCGGGGTACCGCGCGCGATCACCATCGGCTCGACGTCGTCGGCCAGCGGCAGCTTGCGCATGTGCACCTTGAGGATGTGCTCACGGCCCTTCACGTCGGGCAGGCCGACCACGACCTGGCGGTCGAAGCGGCCCGGACGCAGCAACGCCGGGTCGAGTACGTCGGGACGGTTGGTCGCGGCGATCACGATCACGCCCTCGCCGCCCTCGAAGCCGTCCATCTCGACCAGCAGCTGGTTGAGGGTCTGCTCGCGCTCGTCGTGGCCACCGCCCAGGCCGGCGCCGCGATGGCGGCCGACCGCGTCGATCTCGTCGATGAAGATGATGCACGGCGCGTGCTTCTTGGCCTGCTCGAACATGTCGCGCACGCGGCTGGCGCCGACGCCGACGAACATCTCCACGAAGTCCGAACCGGAGATCGAGAAGAACGGCACCTTGGCCTCGCCGGCGATCGCCTTGGCCAGCAGCGTCTTGCCGGTGCCCGGCGGGCCGACCATCAGCACGCCGCGCGGGATCTTGCCGCCCAGCTTGGTGAACTTGCTCGGGTCGCGCAGGAAGTCGACCAGCTCGCCGACCTCCTCCTTGGCCTCGTCGCAACCGGCGACGTCGGCGAAGGTGACCTTGACCTGGTCCTCGCCCTGCAGCTTGGCGCGCGACTTGCCGAACGACATGGCGCCCTTGGCGCCGCCGCCGCCGCCCTGCATCTGGCGCATGATGAACAGCCAGAAGCCAATGATCAGCAGTACCGGCAGGAAGTTCAGCACGATGCCCCAGAAGCCCGGGCCGGTACGCGGCTTCTCGCGGACCACGTCGACGTTCTTGGTGTACAGCTGGTCCATCAGCTTGGGGTCGTTCGGGCCGACCACCTGGCCTTCGGTGCCGTCGCTGCGCTTGTAGCGGATCGTGTTGGCGGTGAAGGTGCTTTCGTCGGTGATCACCACCGAGCGGATCCTGCCGGCGTCCACGTCCTGCAGGAAGCGGGTGTAGCTCGGCGATTCGCCGACGGCGGCCGTGGCGCCGTCGCGCGGGGAGAAGCTCTGGAACACGACCATCAGCACGATGGCGACGACCACCCAGAGCAGCAGATTCTTGGTCAAGTCGTTCATCCTCATCGGCTCCGCGGTTCCCTGTGTATGGCGTTTCGCACTGCTGGTCGGCTGGTTCTGTGGGCTTGCTGGGTCGAGCTTACTGGATCGGGCCTAGCGCAGCTGGGCGCGCTTGCCCTGCGCCAGTGCGTAGACCTCCGGCGACCGCTTGCGCGAGGCCGCCGGCTTGCGGATCGCCACCTTCTCGTAGCGGCGACGCAGGTCGCGGACGTACTCGTCGAAGCCCACCCCCTGGAACAGCTTGATCAGGAAGGCTCCGCCCGGGCGCAGGTGGCTGTCGGCGAACTCCATCGCCAGCTCGGCAAGATGCATCGCCCTTGGCTGGTCGACCGCGTCCACCCCACTCATATTGGGGGCCATGTCCGACAGCACAAGGTCCACGCGCTGGCCGTCCAGCAGGGTCTCCAGCTGGGATAAGACCGCCTCTTCCCTGAAGTCGCCATGAAGGAATTCGACCCCCGCCAGCGGCGGCATGTCGAGGATGTCCAGGGCCAGGACGCGGCCGCCATCCCCCATCGCCTGGCGCACGTATTGCGACCAGCCACCGGGCGCGGCGCCCAGGTCGACCACGACCATTCCCGGCTTCAGCAGCCGGTCGCGCTCGATCAGTTCCTCGAGCTTGTACGCGGCGCGCGAACGCAGCCCCTCGGCCTGGGCCTTCTTCACGTACGGATCGGAGAAGTGTTCGCGCAGCCAGCGCTGGCTGCTCTTGCTGCGGGACATGCGGGGAGTCCGGGCAGAAAACGCCCGCGGCGGTATGGACGGCCATGATACCCTGAACCACTCCCCCGCCCGCCCCGGTTACCCCGATGTCCGTTGTCCTGACCGCCGCCCAGAACCGCTTCCTCCGCGGCCAGGCCCACGGCCTCAAGGCCCTGATGCAGGTCGGTGGCAAGGGCATCACCCCGGCCCTTCTGGCCGAACTGGATGCAGTGCTGGAGCGGCACGAGCTGGTCAAGGTCAAGGTCGCCGCCGAGGACCGCGAGGCCCGCGACGCGATGATCGGCGAACTGGCCGGGCAGACCGGCGCCGCCCTGGTCCAGCGGATCGGCCATACCGCCACCCTCTATCGCCCGGCCCGGGAAAAGCCCGCGATCGTCCTGCCGCGCGCCTGACGCGTCCGGCCCGGCGAACCCGCCATGCAACTGAGCCATGAACGTCCGGACTACGCCTGGGTGCTGCGCGGCGCCGACGGCCGGCATGCCCGGGTCAACGACCGCGTGCTTGACCGCAGCTTCGCCCTCGCCCCGGACCGGCTGCTCGAAGACTGGCCGGGCCCGGCCGCGGCCACCGCGCTGGAACCGGCGCACATGGCACCCCTGCTGGCCCTGGCGCCGGAGCTGGTAATCCTCGGCACCGGCAGCCGCCAGGTATTTCCGGCCGCAGCGGTACTGGCCGCCTGCCTGACCCGCGGCATCGGCATCGAGGTCATGGACAACGCCGCCGCCGCGCGCACCTACAACGTGCTTGCCGGCGAAGGCCGGCGGGTGATCGTCGCGCTGCTGCTGGCAGCGCCCTAGCGCCGGCAGCGGACACCCGCCCGGCGCGACGGGCCCGCATCTTCTGCTACTTCTTCGACAGGTACAGCAGCGGGTCGACCGGCTTGCCGTTGTAGCGGGCGAAGCCGCGCGGCTTGCGATCCACCGGATCGCGCGCGGCTGAGCGACCGGCGCGCTGCGCCGGGCCGGGGATCCGCCCCGACGGGCCCGCGCGTCCGCTACTTCTTCGGCAGGTACAGCAGCGGGTCGACCGGCTTGCCGTTGTAGCGGATCTCGAAATGGAGCTTCTCCCGGTCGGTGCCGGTGCGCCCCATTTCCGCGATCTGCTGGCCGGCCTTCACGCTCTGGCCCTCGCTCACCAGGCGCTTGCGGTTGTGGCCGTAGGCCGACAGCCACTGCTCGTTGTGCTTGATGATGATCAGCTCGCCGTAGCCGACCAGGCCGGCGCCGGAATACACGACCACGCCATCGGCCGCGGCAGTCACCGCCTGGCCGCTGGTGCCGCCGATGTCGATGCCCTGGCGGGTGTTGTTGCCGGCCACGTAGGTGTCCAGCAGCACGCCCTGGGCCGGCCAGCGCCAGCTGAAGCCGCTGCTCGGCGGTGCCGGTGTCGGCGCAGCCGGCGATGTCGCGGGCGTGGCCGGCTTGGGGGCCACCACGGTACGGGTCGGCGCGGTCGCGCCATGCGCGCCCCCGGCCTGCCCCAGTGCCAGGCGCTGGCCCGGATAGATCGTGTAGGGCGGCTTCAGGCCGTTCCAGCGGGCGATGTCCTCGACTGCGACACCGTTCCTACGCGCGATCGAATAGAGGGTTTCGCCCTGCTGCACCACCACGGTCGCGCCCGGGCGCCCGACCGATGCAGCCGACCCTTTGCCGGGCTCGGCCGGGCTGCGCACCACGGTGCTCGTGCCGCAGGCGGCCAGCAGGGCCGCGGCCATCGCCAGCATGGCGAACCGGGTCATTCCGCGCGGGAGATCAAACTTCATGCGAATTTCGCCCTCCAGACCAGGTAGACGAGCGCAGCCACCACCAGCATGGTCGCGATCCAGCCGACCGGCTCGATCCAGCGCCGCAGCACCTCGATCGCGCGCGCGCCGCGTA